>DATGPY010000265.1:0-15371 GCA_035304465.1 Acidimicrobiales bacterium
CCACCGGCGCCGGGCCGCTGCGGAGCAGGCGGGCGGCCTCGGCCTCGGCGGCCAGCAGGGCGGTGCGCGCGGTCCGCTCGTCGTCCTCGTCGCGCCGGCCCGGCGGGAACAGGCCCTCCCCGTAGCCGAGGCGGGCGGTCAGCTCGGGCGCGTGGACCGGCACCCAGCCGGCGACCAGGTCGCCGAGCGCCCCGGCCACCCGGTCGACGTGGCGGGCCCAGCGCAGCACGGCCCGGTCGTCGAGCCACCCCCGCTCGTCGTCGGTGAACCAGCCCGGGGCGGTCCCGTGCATCAGGCACACCCAGACCTCGACGCCGGCGTCGCGAGCGGCGGTGAGCACCCGGCGCAGGTGGGCGACCTCGTCCTCGTGCCAGCGGCCGGGGTGGGGCTCGAGCCGGGCCCACTCGACGGTCAGGCGGTGGTGGCGCAGCCCGTGGGTCGCCAGGAGGGCGAGGTCGTCCTCGTAGCGGGTGCGGAAGCCGTTGCCGTCGCGGGAGGCGGGGACGCGGCCGTCGGCCTCCCACCCCGCCCAGTCCGAGCGGGGCGCCGCGCCCTCGCACTGGGTGGCCGCCGCGGCGGTCCCCCACCAGGGGCGGCGGGTCGTCGTGTGGGGATCGGTGCCGGTGCGCGCCATCCCCTGCGTCCTACGCGCTGCAGGCGCCGTCCGCACACCCGTCGTCGGCCTCCGGGGCGGGGGCGGCGACGAGCCGCTCGTGCGCCCGGCGCAGCACCGCCAGGAAGGTCTCGACGTCCTGGGCGCCCGGGATGGTCCACCGGCCCTCGACGACGAAGGTGGGCACGGCGTGGATCCCGGCCGTGCGTGCCCGCTGCTCGTCGGCGCGCACGGCGTCGGCGCCGGCCCCGGTGGCCAGCGCCTCGGCCGCCCGGTCGCGGTCGAGCCCGACCTCGGCGGCCAGCCCGGCGAGGACGCCGTGGTCCGCGACGTCCGCGCCGTCGGTGAAGTAGGCGCGGAACAGGGCCTGGTGCAGCGCGGCCTGGACCTCGGGCCCGGCCACCTCGAGCGCCCAGGCGCCGAGCCGGTGGGCGTCGAAGGTGTTGACGCGCCGCTTGCCCTCCCAGCGGAGCTCGACGCCGACCTCGGCGCCGAGCCGGGCGAGCCGGCGGTGGGCGGCCGCCACCTGCTCCCGCCCGCCGAGCTTGCGGGCCAGGTGCTCGGCGAGGTCCGCGCCCTCCGGCGGCACGTGGGGGTCGAGCTCGAAGGCCCGGTGGACCAGCTCGACCTCCCCACCGCCGTCGGCACGGAACCGCTCGACCGCGAGCTCGAACCGGCGGGTGCCGACGTAGCACCACGGGCACACCACGTCTGACCAGACCTCGACGCGCATCGCGGGGGTCCAACCGCCATTCGCCCGCCGGCATTCCGCCCGGGGGCGCGGCGACGCAGGTCGGCCCGTCCGTCCCCGTCCGAGAGCCGCCCGGGCGGGATACCGTGGCGCGGGATGGCCACGCCCCGGTTCCGCTACAGCCGCTGGGACGGCACCCAGGTCGGCTTCGACCTCGACGCGGACGCGGTGCTCGAGCAGATCACCGACGACCTGCTCTACCACGGCGACCTGCACGCCGCGCTGCGCCGGATGCTCCAGCAGGGGTTCCGCGACCGGCAGGGGCAGCGCATCGAAGGGGTGCGCGAGCTCCTGGAGCGCCTGCGGCGCGAGCGGCAGGAGCGGCTCGAGCGCTTCGACCTCGGCGGTGTCTACGACGAGATCGCCGAGCAGCTGCGCGAGGTCGTGCAGATGGAGCGGGAGGAGATCGACCGCCAGGTCCGCGAGGCCGAGCAGAGCGGCGACCCCCGCCGCGCCGAGACCGCCCGCGGGGCGGCGGACGAGCGCAACATGCGGCTGGAGATGCTCCCGCCCGACCTGGCCGGCATGGTGCGCGAGCTGCAGGGCTACGACTTCGCCTCGGCGGTCGCGCAGCAGCGGTTCGAGGAGCTGGTCGAGCAGCTGCGCCAGCAGGTCCTCGACAGCTACGTCAGCCGGATGACCGGCGCCGTGCAGTCGATGACGCCCGAGGACATGGCGCGCATGAAGGACATGATGGCCGAGCTCAACCGGATGCTCGACCAGCGCGCCCGGGGCGAGGAGCCCGACTTCGAGGGCTTCATGGAGCGCTACGGGGACTTCTTCCCCGAGGACCCGAAGGACCTCGACGAGCTGCTCGAGGTGCTGGCCCGGCGCATGGCCGCCATGCAGGCGATGCTGGCGTCGATGACGCCCGAGCAGCGGGCGCAGATCCAGTCCCTGGCCGAGCAGCTCCTCGAGGACATGGACCTGCGCTGGCAGGTCGACCAGCTCGGCAGCCACCTGCGCCAGCTGTTCCCGCAGATGGGCTGGGACGAGGGCTACGACTTCCAGGGCCAGGACCCCGTGGGCATGGCCCAGGCCGTCTCGACGCTCGAGGAGCTGGGCGACCTCGACCGCCTCGAGCAGCTGCTGCGGGGCGCCGCCAACCCGGGGGCGCTGGCCGAGGTCGACGTCGACCGGGCCCGCGAGCTCCTCGGCGACGACGCCGCCCGCAGCCTGGAGGAGCTGGGCCGGCTCACCCGCCTGTTGCAGGAGGCCGGGCTGATCGACCAGCGGGAGGGCCGGCTGGAGCTGACGCCCAGGGGCCTGCGACGCATCGGCGACAACGCGCTGAACGACCTGTTCGAGAAGCTCGCTCGCGACAAGCTCGGCCGCCACGAGATCGAGCGCACGGGCGCCGGGCACGAGCGCAGCTACGAGACCAAGCCCTACGAGTGGGGCGACCCGTTCAACCTGCACATCGAGCGGACGGTGCGCAACGCGGTCGCCCGCACCGGCGGCGGCACACCGGTGCGCCTGCACCCGGACGACTTCGAGGTCGAGCGCACCGAGCAGCTCGTGCGGTCGTCGACGGTGCTGATGCTCGACCTGTCGCTGTCGATGCCGATGCGCGACAACTTCCTCGCCGCCAAGAAGGTGGCGATGGCGCTGCACGCGCTGATCTCGACGCAGTTCCCCCGCGACTACCTGGGCCTGGTCGGCTTCAGCGAGGTGGCCCGGGAGATCCGCCCGCAGGAGCTGCCGGAGGTCTCGTGGGACTTCGTCTACGGCACCAACATGCAGCACGGCTTCCAGATCAGCCGGCGCCTGCTGTCCCGCCAGCCGGGGACGAAGCAGATCATCATGATCACCGACGGTGAGCCGACGGCCCACTTCGAGCCGGGCATGCCGGAGCCGTTCTTCTCCTACCCGCCGGTCCGGGAGACGGTCGACGCCACGCTGCGCGAGGTCGTGCGCTGCACCCGTGACGGCATCCGCATCAACACGTTCATGCTCGACCCGAGCGGGCACCTGCGGGCCTTCGTCGAGAAGCTCACCCGCCTGAACAAGGGGCGCGCCTTCTTCACGTCGCCGGAGACGCTGGGCGACTACGTGCTCGTCGACTTCATCGAGCAGAAGCGGGCGATGCGCCGCGCCGGCGGCCGCCGGACGGCCTGAGCCCGGCGCCGCCACGGGCGGCGGTCAGGGCACGGTGGTGTCGTCGTCACCGCCGCCGTCGTCGTCGTCGCTGGTCGGCGGGGTGGTCGACGACGTCGTCGACGGCTCGGTGGACGAGGTCGTCGGGTGCGGCTCCGTCGACGACGGGCTCGTCGTGGTCGTCGTGTCCCGGGTCGACGGCGTCGTGTCGGGGTCGGTCGGGCGGGTCGAGCTGCTGCCGCCGGTCGAGGTCGAGGTCCCGCCGGCCGGTGAGGTGGTGGACCCGCCGCCGGGGCGGGTGACGATGCGGCCGGTCACGGTGTCCACGGTCGTGCCGGGCGGCAGGGCGACGATGACCTCGTTGCCCTGCTCGTCGACGATGCGGGCCCGGTCGGGCTCGGTCCGCACGATGTGCCCGTCCTGGCCGAACGACACCGGGACCGCCGGCTGGCTGGGCGGGATGTCGAGGACCTCGCCGTCGGGGGCGGTCGGGGGCGTCACGCCGTCGACCATGGGCACGGCCAGGCGCTCGCGCCCGTCGCCGCCGCGGTTGAGCCAGCTGAGGCCGATCACCAGCACGATGATCGAGGCGGCGATCAGCGTCGCGCCCACCGCGGGCGGCGCGGACCTGCCCGTCGACGAACCCTCCCCCGGCGCCACGCCGACATGATGCAGCGCGGCGCGGGGCCGTGCCACCGCGGGGCGCGCCGTGGGCCGGCCGGCGCTCAGCGCCGGCCGAGCCGTTCGAGGTTCAGGTGGTAGAGGTCGGCCGTCGTGTCGTCGAAGGCGACGAGGATCCGCCGCTCGACCCGGGACGGGTGCTCGGCCAGCGTCTCGACGGCGATGGCAGCGGCCTCGGCACGGGGGAAGCCGTAGGCCCCGGTGGAGATGGCCGGGAAGGCGACCGACCGGGCGCCGAGCTCGTCGGCCACCTCGAGCGACCGGCGGTAGCAGGACGCCAGCAGCTCCGCCTCGCCCGCGGAGCCGCCGCGCCACACCGGGCCCACGGTGTGGATGACCCAGCGGGCGGGCAGGTCGTGGCCCCCGGTCGCCTTGGCGTCGCCGGTGTCGCAGCCGCCGAGGGTGCGGCACTCGGCCAGCAGGCCGGGCCCGGCGGCCCGGTGGATGGCGCCGTCGACGCCGCCGCCGCCGAGCAGCGTGCGGTTGGCGGCGTTCACGATCGCGTCGACCTCGAGGGCCGTGATGTCGCCGGTGACGACCTCGATGCGCGCGTGCGCGTTCACCCGGGTGACCCCTTGCACATCTGCTGCGGGTACGAAAGAATCCCACCAATGTAATTACACGTGTGGCATCGCAGGTGGACCCCCGCCGGCTGGCTGCACTGTCCGACTGGCGACACGAAAGCGGGAAGGGGGCCAGATGAAACTCCCCGTGGCCACAGATCCCGACGACCGCTCCTGGCAGGACTACGCCAGCTGCCTGGGCGTCGACCCCGATTTCTTCTTCCCCGAGCGGGGGGCGTCGACGCGCGAGGCAAAGGAGGTCTGCCGGGGGTGCGTGGTGCGCGCCCAGTGCCTCGAGTACGCGCTCGAGAACTCCGAGAAGTTCGGCATCTGGGGTGGCATGAGCGAGCGCGAGCGCCGGCGCATCCGTCGCCAGCGGGCCCTGGCCCGGAAGGCCGCGGCGGCGACGGCCAGCGCCTGACGCCGCCCGTCACGGCCCGCCCAGCCCGGCCCGGGCCAGACGGGCCTCGATGGTCCGCTCCGGGTCGAGGTCCAGCTGCGCCCACCGGCGCTCGTCCGTGCGCTCGAGCAGCCAGGCCGGGACGAGCCCGACGAGCTCGGCACCGGCGACCGCCACGTGCTCGGCGACCAGGTCCCAGGCCTCGGCCGGGCCGATGACCTCGGGCGCGATCAGGTTCATCGACACCTGCACCCGCGAGCCCACCGCCAGGCCCAGCGCCCGCAGGTGCGGCCCCCGCACCCGGGCCGCCACCCGGCGGGCCGCCTCCAGGTCGGGCTCCGCGAGCCACAGGTTCCACGCCACCAGGATGCCGCGGGCACCGACGGCGACGGCCCCCGCCGTCGGGTGCGGCGTCGAGGGCCCGACGTCGGGGACGAGGTCGCGGAACGCCCGCCGGCGCACCTCGGGCAGCGAGCGCTCGGGGCCGTAGGCGAACGCCGGCACGCCCAGCTCGGACGCGATCCAGGCGGCGAACCGGTCGCGGGCGGCCACGGCGTCCGCCATCGTCGACGCCCCGAGCGGCACGAACGGCACGACGTCCACGACGCCGATGCGGGGGTGTACCCCCTGGTGCGCCCGGAGGTCGAGGCGCGCGACGGCGGCGCGGGCGACCCGCCGCGGCGCCTCCTCGCCGACGAGCGTCAGCACCGCCCGGTTGTGGTGGCGGTCGGTGTGGACGTCGAGGAGCTCGGCGCCGGCGGCGGCGGCGATCTCGTCCACCACCGCCCGCCGGGCACCTTCACTGACGTTCACCACGCATTCGAGCACTCGTCCCGCTCCGTGGGGGGCGCCGGGGGCCGCCGACCGTTACAGTGGCCCGCGTGAACCTCGGCGCATCTGAACTCCTCATCATCCTGGCCGTGGTCCTGGTGCTCTTCGGAAGCTCCAAGCTCCCCAAGCTTGCCCGATCGATGGGCCAGGCCCAGTCCGAGTTCAAGAAGGGCCTGCGCGAGGGGCACGTCGACGACGACCGCCCCGCCTCCGACGAGCGCGACCAGGCCTGAACCGGCCCGATGCCCGGGCGGCGCGACGCCGCCCCGGCCTCACGCGCCCACGGCCGCGGCCAGGCCGGCCAGGCGCCGGCGCTTGAGGATCCGGCGCCGCTCCCGCTCGGACGCGCCGCCCCAGACCCCGTGGTCGATGCGGTGCACCAGGGCGTGCTCGAGGCACTCGCTCTTGACGGGGCAGGTCGCGCAGATGCGCCGTGCGACCTCGACGCCCACGCCGTCGCTGGGGAAGAAGACGGACGGGTCGCTGTGCGCACAGTTGCCGCGCGCCATCCATTCGGTGCTCATCGGTCCTCCAGTTCCGCCGTGGCCCGCCTCGGTGGGCGCCCCCAGGCGCCGACCGTGTTCGATGGAACGAACGGTTGGAGTGTGACGCGACCGACCCCCGGGGGGCATGGGGGATTTCCCGGTGATCCCCCGACGGGGCCCCGGGCGGCCCGGACCCCCGGGCGGGGGACCCGGGGGGTGCGCGGATCGGACCGGCTGTCGGATCGGCGGGCGCGTCGGGTATCCATGGGGCAGTGACCTCGGCCGAGGCGCCCCGGCAGCACACCGACGACAGGCTGCAGCTGCATCGGGTCCCACCCCCGCCCCCGCCCCCGCCGGCCGACGCGCCCCGACCGGCGAGCGGGCCACCGGTCGCGCCCCTCGTGCCGCCGGGGGCATTGCTCGGCGACGCCCACGCCGCGGCCGGTGGTCCCGGTGGCGCCGCGACCCCCGGCCCCTACCGACCACTGGGGCCCCCGCCCGCACTGCCCGGCGGGACCGGTTCGGCGGCGCCCGGGGTCCCGACCGAGCGGCCGCCGGCCGGCCCGCCGTCGACGCCCCCCGGCCCGGGTGCCGAGCCCGGCCGCCGGCGGCTCGGCCGGGCCGGCAGCGCCCTGCGCCGCTCGTGGCCGGTCGCGCTCGTGTCCGCCCTGGTCGGTGCGCTCGTCGGGGCGGGCGTGGCCGTCGGCGCCGGCGCGCTCGACGACGACACCCGGACGATCGTCGCCCGCCCGCCGGTGACCACGCCCGAGGGCGCCATGGACGTCCAGGCGATCCTCGAGCGGGTCGAGCCCTCGGTCGTGACCATCGAGACCAGCGTCAACACCCGGGGCGGGGTGTTCGAGGGCGCCGGGACCGGGATCGTGCTGTCCGAGGACGGGCTCATCATGACCAACGCCCACGTCATCGACCGGTCGTCCGGCATCTCGGTCCGCACCTTCGACGGCGCCGAGCACGAGGCGACGCTGGTGGGCAGCGACCCGAGCAGCGACCTCGCCGTCATCCGCATCGACGGCGTGGACGACCTGACGCCGGCGACGATCGGCCGGTCGGAGACGCTGCAGGTGGGCGAGCCGGTCATCGCCATCGGCAACGCCTTCAACCTCGGCGGCCAACCGAGCGTCACCGTCGGGATCGTGTCCGCGCTCAACCGGACGATCCGGGGGCCGAACGGCACCCTGTCGGACCTCATCCAGACCGACGCCGCCATCAACCAGGGCAACTCGGGCGGTCCGCTGGTCGACGCCGCGGGCGAGGTCGTCGGCATCAACACGGCGATCATCGAGGACAGCCAGAACGTCGGCTTCGCCATCTCGATCGACTCCGCCATGCCCATCATCGAGGACCTGCGCGAGGGCGACGGCGAGATCACGCCGGACACGCCCCGGCTGGGCGTGAGCACGGTGCCGGTCGACACCGTCGAGGAGGCGGTCCGCGAGCGGCTCGGCATCGAGTCCGGGGAGGGGGCCTTCGTCGTCGACGTCGTGCCCGGCAGCGGCGCGGACGAGGCCGGCATCCAGGTCGGCGACGTGATCGTGGAGATCGACGGCGAGCGGGTCACCTCGAACGAGCGGCTCGGGGAGGTCGTCCGCGAGCACGAGCCGGGCGACGTCGTCGAGCTCACGATCGAGCGCGAGGGCCGCGAGCTGCGGATCAGCGCCGAGATCGGCCGCCAGGGCGGGTAGGCTCGTCGGCCATGTCTGACGTCGCGCCCGACGCCGAGCCTCCCCGTGCCCACGCCCGCGTCGTGTACCTCGGGCCGGTGGCGCCGCACTGGGAGGTGCAGTCCGACTTCGGCGACCGCCAGCTCATCGAGGAGTTCCGGCGGCGGGTGATGGCGCGGCTCGTCCTGCTGCCGCCGCACGACCCCCAGTTCCGACGCAACCGCGAGCGGGTCGTGCGCGACGCCGAGCGGGAGAACATCCTGCTCGAGTGGGACCTGGGCTACCCCGAGGACGACGGGTCCTGACCGGCCGCGGCGCCCGGCGCCGGCGCCCCGCCGCGGGGCCGCAACTACCGTGGGGCGCGTGGCCAGCACGCCCCCGCCCGGTCCCGACGACCTGCTCCCGGCCGGCTCGGCGGCCGGTGTGCCCGAGCCGTACCGCAACCGGGAGCTGTCCTGGCTCGAGTTCAACGAGCGGGTGCTGGCGCTGGCCGAGGACGAGGGCGTCCCGCTGCTCGAGCGGGCGAAGTTCCTCGCCATCTTCGGGCAGAACCTCGACGAGTTCTTCCAGGTCCGCGTCGCGGGGCTGAAGGACCAGGTCGCCGCCGGGGTCTCGACGCTGAGCCCGGACGGGCGCACGCCGGGGCGCCAGCTGCTCGAGATCCGCGACCGGCTCGACGCCCTCCTGCCCCGGATGGAGGCCGCCTTCCTCGACGGCGTGGCACCCGCCCTGGCCGAGGCCGGCATCCGCTTCTCGTCCTGGGCCGACCTCGACCAGGACGACCGCAAGTTCCTCGTCGAGACCTTCGAGGAGCGGATCTTCCCCGTCCTCACCCCGCTGGCGGTCGACCCGGGCCACCCGTTCCCCTACATCTCGAACCTGTCGCTGAACCTCGCGGTCGTCGTGCGCGACCCCGAGGCCGGCGTGCGCCGCTTCGCCCGGGTGAAGGTGCCCTCGCTGCTGCCGCGGTTCGTCGTCATGCCCGACGGCGAGCGCTACGTCCCGCTGGAGCAGGTCATCGCCGCCCACCTCGACCAGCTCTTCCCGGGCATGGAGATCGAGCAGCACCACACCTTCCGGGTCACCCGCAACTCCGACCTGACCCTCGAGGAGGAGGAGGCCGACGACCTGCTGGCCATGGTCGAGCTCGAGCTGCGGCGCCGGCGGTTCGGCCGGGCGGTCCGCCTCGAGATCGACGCCTCGATGTCCGACGAGGTGCGCGAGCTGCTGCAGCGGGAGCTCGACCTCGGCGACGACGACGTCTACACCTTCTCGGCGCCCCTCGACCTCGGCGGGCTGTGGTCGCTGCACGCGCTCGACCGCCCCGACCTGAAGGACCCGCCGTACACGCCGGTGACCCCGGCGCCCCTCGGCGACGGCGACGGCGAGCCGGCCGACGTCTTCGCGGTCGTGCGCCGGGGCGACCTGCTGGTCCACCACCCCTACGAGAGCTTCCGGGCCACGGTCGAGGAGTTCCTGCGCCAGGCGGCGGAGGACCCCCGGGTCCTGGCCATCAAGATGACCCTCTACCGCACCTCGGGGGACAGCCCGATCGCCCGGTCGCTCATCCGGGCGGCCGAGCGGGGCAAGCAGGTGGCGGTCATCGTCGAGCTCAAGGCCCGCTTCGACGAGGGCGCCAACATCGAGTGGGCCCGCCAGCTGGAGACGGCCGGGGTGCACGTCACCTACGGCCTCATCGGGCTGAAGGTGCACGCCAAGGCGGCGCTGGTCGTGCGGGAGGAGGAGGACGGCCTGCGCCGCTACTGCCACATCGGCACCGGCAACTACAACCCCCGCACCGCCCGCACCTACGAGGACCTCGGGCTGCTCACCTGCGACCCGGCCATCGGGTCCGACCTCACCCAGTTCTTCAACGAGCTGACCGGCTACGGGCGCAACATCGACTACGAGCGGCTCCTCGTCGCCCCCCGCATGATGCGGGAGGGGCTGCTGTCGCTGATCGAGGGCGAGGTCGAGGCGGCGGCGGCCGAGCCCGGCGCCGGCCGCATCACGATGAAGATGAACAGCCTGGTCGACCCCGAGATGATCGAGGCGCTGCACCGGGCCTCCCAGGCCGGCGTCGAGATCGACCTGATCGTGCGGGGGATCTGCTGCCTGACGCCCGGGGTGCCGGGGCGCTCGGAGCGCATCCGGGTGCGCTCGATCATCGGGCGCTACCTGGAGCACTCCCGCGTCTACCGCTTCGCCAACGGGCGGGGGCCGGGCACGCCGCTGCACCTCGTCGGCTCGGCCGACCTCATGCCGCGCAACCTCGACCGCCGCGTCGAGGTGCTGGTGCCGGTGCTGGACCCGTCGCTGCAGGCCCGCATCGACGAGCTGCTCGAGATCGAGCTGGCCGACGACGTGCTGGCCTGGACCCTGGGCCCCGACGGGCGGTGGGAGCGTCCGGCCGGCGGTTCGGTCGACGCCCACGCCGAGCTGCAGCGCCGGGCGGTCGACCGGGCGCGGTCGCGGCCGGCGCCCCCGTCGGTCGTCTGACGGTCCCCGTGGCTGTCACAACCGGCTCGTAGGGTCGGCGCCATGGACATCGTGCTGCTGCTCGTGGGGGTCGTGGCCGGGCTGGCCGCCGGCGTGGCCGGCGCCTGGGTCGTCGTCGCGCAGCTGGGCGGTGCACGCCGGCCGCCCGACGCCCACCTGGCGGCCCGGCACGAGGCGACGGTGCGGGCGGCGGTCGACGCCGCCGTCGACACGGTCGTCAAGGTGGCGGGCGAGCGGCTCGGCGCCCAGGCGGAGGCGGGCTCGCGCGAGCTGGCCCACCGCACGCAGGCCTTCGAGCAGCGCATCGGCGAGCTGCAGGGCGCGGTGGCCGAGCAGCTGCAGCTGCGGAACCAGGCGGTCGAGCAGCACATCGGCGACGTGCGGGCCGAGCTGTCCCGCATCGGCGAGCTGGTCGCCCGCCTGCAGCGCGAGCGGGCCGAGCAGCACGGCCGCTTCGAGACCCGCCTCGAGGAGGTCGCGGCGGTCAGCGCCCGGCTGGCCGAGACCACCCAGTCCCTGCGCGAGGCGCTGGCCAGCCCCGCGGCCCGGGGCCAGTGGGGCGAGCGCATGGCCGACGACGTCCTGCGCGCCGCCGGGCTGGTCGAGGGGATCAGCTACCGCAAGCAGTCGGCCACGACGGCGGGCACGGTGCCCGACTTCACGTTCTTCCTGCCGGGCGGGCGGGTCCTGCACATGGACGTGAAGTTCCCGATCGACAACTACCTGCGCCACCTCGAGGCGCAGACCGACCAGGAGCGCCAGCGCTACGCCACCGCGTTCGTGCGCGACGTGCGGAACCGGGTGCGCGAGCTGTCCGGGCGGGTCTACATCGACCCGGACGAGACGCTCGACGAGGTCCTGCTGTTCATCCCCAACGAGGCCGTCTACGCCTTCGTGCACCAGCACGACCGCGACCTCGTCGACTTCGCCCTCCGGCAGAAGGTGGTGCTCTGCTCGCCGTGCACGCTGTTCTCGGTGCTCGCCGTCATCCGCCAGGCCGTCGAGCAGACGCAGCTCCAGCGCCGGTCCGACGAGATCCTCGAGTGCCTGGCGGCGTTCGAGCGGCAGTGGACCAAGTTCACCGAGGCGCTCGACAAGGTGGGCCGCAGCTTCGAGAGCGTCCGCCGCAGCTGGGACGAGCTCACCGGCACCCGGCGCCGCCAGCTCGAGCGGCAGCTCGACAAGGTGGCCGAGCTGCGCAGCCGCCGGGCGGGCGAGGGGCCGGTGGCGACCGCCGAGCTCGCCCTCGACGGCGGCGAGGTGCGCCCGCTGCCGTCGCCGCCGGCCTCGGCGACGGGCTGATGGCGGGGGCCGAGGTCCGGGCCGCGGGCGGCGTCGTGTGGCGGCGGGCCGGCCCGCGCGTCGAGGTCCTCGTCGTGCACCGCCCCCGCTACGACGACTGGTCGCTCCCGAAGGGCAAGCTCGAGCCCGGAGAGTCGTTCGAGCAAGCCGCCCGCCGGGAGGTCGCCGAGGAGGCCGGCGTCGCCGTCGAGCTCGGCGACGAGCTGCCCTCGGCCCGCTACCTCGACCGCAAGGGCCGCCCCAAGGTCGTGCGCTACTGGTCCATGCGGGTGGTCGGCGACGCGCCCTGGCGACCGACCGCCGAGGTCGACGCCCGCCGCTGGGTGGCGCTCGACGAGGCCGAGGACCTGCTCACCTACCCGCACGACCGCCTGCTGGTCCGCGGCCTGCGCGACCTGGCCGGCTGACGCCACGCTGCTCCTCCGCCAGCCTCGGGACGGGTCCGAGGCGGGTTTGCCCGAAGGTTCCGCGGCCGTTCACCTCGGGTTCACGGTCGCTCTCCTGGGCCGTTCATCGCCCTCCGTACCGTCACGGGCGAGCAACGGCAGCAAGCCCAGAGGAGGGCACAGGTGCACACAAGCAGGCAGCGTCGCGTGGCGTGGCTCTCGATCGCCCTGGCGTTCGGGCTCGTCGCCGCCGCGTGCGGCAGCGACGACGGCGACGCCGGCGCCGAGGCCACCGAGGCGGACGGCGAGGGCGGCGGCTCGATCAACATCTCCGGCTCGTCGACGGTCGAGCCGATCTCGTCGCTCGTCGCAGAGGCCTTCATGGTCGAGAACGAGGGTGTCGAGATCGCCGTCGACGGGCCCGGCACCGGCGACGGGTTCGAGCTCTTCTGCAACGGCGAGACCGAGATCTCCGACGCCTCCCGGCCGATCTCCGACGAGGAGGCCGCGCAGTGCGAGGAGAACGGCGTCGAGTACGTCGAGCTGCAGATCGCCTACGACGGCATGGCGGTCATGACCAGCGTCGACAACGACCAGGTCGAGTGCCTCAACTTCGCCGACCTCTACGCGCTCGTCGGCCCCGAGGCCGAGGGCACCTCCAACTGGTCCGACGTCCAGGCGATCGCCACCGAGCTCGGGTCGGACACCCAGCTGCCCGACGCCGAGCTGGTGCTCACCGGGCCCGGCACCGAGTCGGGCACCTACGACTCGTTCATCGAGATCGCCCTCGAGGACCACGCCGAGGCGAGGGGTCAGGAGACGACCACCCGCACCGACTACGCCTCCTCGGCCGACGACAACGTGATCGTGGCCAACATCGAGTCGAGCGCCACCTCGCTGGGCTGGGTCGGCTTCGCCTTCGCCGAGGAGGCGGGCGACACGGTGCGCACCATCCCGATCGCCGCCGAGCCGGGCGGCGAGTGCGTCGAGCCCACCCCCGAGACGATCTCGGACGGCAGCTACCCGCTCTCCCGGCCGCTGTTCATCTACGTCAACACGGCCAAGGCCGAGGAGAACGCCGCCCTCGCCGACTTCGTCGACTTCTACCTCGAGGGCCTGGACGGCTTCGTCGAGGAGGGCGGCTACGTGACCATGCCCGACGACCAGGTCGAGGCGACCCGCGAGGCGTGGGAGTCCCGCTGACCGCGCCGCAGCCGGCGGTCGACCTCTCCGGCGACCCGCGCCGCCGCCGCAGGGAGCGGGCCATGGGGCTCGTCTTCCGCGGGGCGGCGCTCGCCTCGCTGCTCGTCAGCGCGCTGATCGTCGGCTCGCTCGCCGCCAACGCCGTCGAGTTCGCCGCCGAGGTCGACTGGGGCCGGGTGCTCGCCAACGACGCCTGGAACCCCCGGCGGGGGCGGTTCAGCATCTCGACCCTCCTCGTCGGCAGCCTGGTCGTCACCGGCGTCGCCATGGCGGTGGCCGTCCCGCTGGGCCTCGGGGCCGCCGTCTACCTCTCGGAGTACGCCCGGCCCCGGGTGCGGGCCGTGCTGAAGCCCGTGCTCGAGGTGCTCGCCGGCATCCCCTCGGTCGTGCTCGGCGTGTTCGCCCTCACCTGGATCGCGCCCGAGGTCGTCGGCACCCTCTTCGGCGAGCGGGAGGGGCGCACGGGCTCGATGCTCGCCGCCGGCATCGGCGTCGGCATCCTGACGATCCCGCTCATGGCCTCGGTGTCCGAGGACGCCATGCGGGCGGTGCCCTCGGCGCTGCGCGAGGCGTCCGCCGGCCTCGGCGCCCGCCGGATGACGACGACGCTGCGGGTCGTCCTGCCGGCCGCCGTCTCGGGCATCGTCGCCGCCGCCGTCCTGGCCGCCTCCCGGGCGATCGGCGAGACGATGGTGGTGTTCATCGCCGGTGGTGCCGCCGACTCGGCCACCTTCACCGCCAACCCGCTCGACGGCAGCCTGACGATGACCGCGGCGATGGCGTCGCTGGCCACCGGCACCGACGGGGTGCGGGCCGACGCGCTGGCCGTCCCCGCCCTCTACTTCGTCGGGATCGTGCTGTTCGCCCTGACGCTCGGCCTGAACCTGATCGCGGACCGGTTCGTGCGCCGGGTGCGCCAGGCCTACTGAGGAGGACCACAGGATGGCGCTCACCACGGTCTCCAGCAGCGCCGGCGCCGTGCGGGGCGCGGTCGAGCGGGCGCTGCGCGGCGGCCGGCCCGACCTGCGGGGGCGGCTGTTCGAGGCCGCCCTGCTCGCCTGCCTGCTCGTGTCGATGTTCGTCCTCGGCGTGCTCCTGCACACCGTCGTCACCGACGGCATGCCCGTCTACACCGAGCGGGGGTGGGAGTTCCTGGACGGCGCCTTGTCGTCGTCGGCGGCCCGGGCCGGGATCTCCCAGGGCATCGTCGGCTCGTTCTGGATCGCCGCCGGCGTCGTCGTGCTCGCCGTGCCGATCGGCGTCGGGGCGGCGATCTACCTGGAGGAGTACGCGCCCCGGAACCGGCTCACCGCGTTCATCGAGCTGAACGTGCGGAACCTGGCGGGCGTGCCGTCGGTCGTCTACGGCCTGCTCGGCCTGGCGATCTTCGTCGAGGCCCTCGGCGGGTTCAGCGGCCACGCCGACGTCAACCGCCGCACCCTCGCCGCGGCCGCCGCCACCCTGGCCGTGCTCGTGCTGCCGATCGTCGTCATCACCACGGCCGAGGCGCTCCGGGCGGTGCCCCGGTCGCTGCGGGAGGGCGCCTACGGCGTGGGCGCCACCCGCTGGGAGGTCGTCCGCACCCAGGTGCTGCCCTACGCGGCGCCGGGCATCCTCACCGGCTGCCTGCTGTCGATCGCCCGGGCCGTCGGCGAGGCCGCGCCGCTGATCGTCGTCGGGGCGGTGACCGGCTTCCTCAGCCGGGGCGCCGGCCTGAGCGTGTCCAACGTCGTCGACCCCGGGCACCTCACCGAGCGCTTCGTCGCCCTGCCGACGATCGTCAGCCACTGGGCGAAGCTGCCCGAGGAGGAGTTCAAGGTGGCCAACTCGTCGGCCGCCATCCTCGCCATGTTGGCCTTCGTCCTCCTCGTCAACACG
>DATGPY010000266.1:0-2060 GCA_035304465.1 Acidimicrobiales bacterium
TCGAGGGCCGACGCCTCCCGGCCGTTGGCGAGCCGCACCGTCCGGCGGCAGGTCAGGTCGTGGCTGATCTCGCGGATGGCGCGGATGGGGTTCTCGAGGGTCATGTCCCGCAGCACGAACGACGGGTCCTCGAGCATCCGCAGCAGGATCGAGGTCGCCCCCACCTTCAGGAACGTCGCGTACTCGCTCATGTTCGAGTCGCCGACGATGACGTGGAGGCGCCGGTAGCGCTCGGCATCCGCGTGCGGCTCGTCGCGGGTGTTGATGATCGGTCGGCTGCGGGTGGTGGCCGACGACACGCCCTCCCAGATGTGCTCGGCACGCTGGGCGATGCAGTACATGGCGCCCCGGGCCGTCTGCAGCACCTTGCCCGCGCCGGCGTAGATCTGGCGGGAGACGAAGAACGGGATGAGCACCTCGGCGTAGTGCGCGAAGTCGTCCCGCCGGGAGGTCAGGTAGTTCTCGTGGCAGCCGTAGGAGTTGCCCGCCGAGTCGGTGTTGTTCTTGAACAGGTAGATGACACCCCGGATGCCCTCCTCGCGCAGGCGGGCCTCGGCCGACACGAGCAGCTGCTCGAGGATGCGCTCCCCCGCCTTGTCGTGGGTGACCAGGTCGAGGATCGAGTCGCACTCGGGCGTGGCGTACTCGGGGTGGCTGCCCACGTCCAGGTAGAGGCGGGCGCCGTTGGCGAGGAAGACGTTGCTCGACCGCCCCCACGACACGACGCGCCGGAACAGGTAGCGGGCCACCTCGTCCGGGCTCAGCCGGCGCTGCCCCCGCAGCGTGCAGGTGACGCCGTACTCGTTCTCCAGGCCGAAGATGCGCCGGTCCATCGTCCGACCCCTAGTGCCCACCGGCCGTGCTGCCGGCTCGCGCTGCCATGCCCGCACGCTACCGCCGTCCCGCCCGAGTGGGGCCGACACCGCGCTGCGTGCACGCGACCAGGGCGTACGCGGCGGCGCGCCGGGGGCGGATGCCGGTACCGTCGCGCCCGGTGACGATCGGGCCGATGGTGCCGCTGACCACGACGACGAGCCCGGTCGTCGCGCGGGTGCTCGCCGCCCACCTCGGTGCCGAGGGCATCGTGTGGCAGCTGCGGGGCAACGTCGACGGTCCCTACCCGGTGGGGCCGATCGAGGTGCTGGTGACCGCCGAGGACGTGGAGCGGGCACGAGAGGTCGTGGCCGCCCACCTGGCCCCCGACGACGTCGCGCCGCCGCCCGCCGCCGACGACCGGGCGCCACCGGCGCTGTGGTTGGTCCTGGCCGGCGTGCTGCTGGTGGCGACGGTGTTGGCCGCCCGCCTCGTGGCGCTGGGCTGGTAGCTGCCGGGCGCCGGCCGGCGGGCCGGCTCAGCCCTCGGTGCCCTCGGCGCCCGTGCCCCCGCCGCCGGGCTCCTCCCCCGCCGGGCCGGTCTCGGGCGCGGTGGCCTCGGCCGGGGGCACGTCCGGGCGGCCCGTCGCCTCGACCTCGCCGCCCCGCAGGGCCGCGGCCAGCTCGTCGTCGGTGAGGCGCCGGAAGGCCCGGCGGCCGTTGCGCCGGCTGAGCACGGCGACCTCGAGGTCCTTCGGCTCGAGGGTGCGCTCGGGGCCGGCGAGCGCCGTGACCGCGGTGCGCACGGCCTCGACCAGGGGCCGGCCGGCCTCGTAGGTCTCCTTGAGCCGGGCGCCGATGGCGTCGGCCTCGCCCCCGAGCACCGTGAAGCCGTGCTCGTCGACGACGGTGCCGTCGTAGAGGATGTGGAACAGGCGGTCGTCGGTCGGCTCGTCGCCGACCTCGGCCACGAGGATCTCGACCTCCATCGGCTTGGCCTCGTGGGTGAAGACGTCGCCGAGCATCTGGGCGTAGGCGTTGGCGAGGCTCTGGGCGTCGACGTCCTCGCGGCTGAACGCGTAGCCCTTGAGGTCGGCGTGGCGGACCCCGGCGATCCGCAGCCGGTCGTACTCGTTGTACTTGCCGGCCCCGGCGAAGGCGATGCGGTCGTAGATCTCGCTGATCTTGCGGAGGGTCGCCGACGAGTTCTCGGCGCAGATGAGGATGCCGTCCTCGTACATGAGGGCG
>DATGPY010000267.1:0-2893 GCA_035304465.1 Acidimicrobiales bacterium
AGGCTCTTCGGGGAGCGGGAGTAGCGGGCGAACAGCGCCCCCTTCACCACCTCGGGGAGGTTGACGAGGGCGAAGACCGGTCCGTCGAGGTTGGTGAAGTACCGCCGGAGGATGTCGGCCTCGGCCGGGGTGAACTCCTCGGTGACGTAGACCGTCATAGGGGCCCCGATCGTAGGGCTCGGGGTGCGCCGGCCCGGGGATGGTCCGCCGCCGCGACAGCCCAGGTCACGCTGCGTGCCCGGCAGTGCGGGCTCCGCGGGCGACCTGCCACTCCTCGCGGGCTCGCGTGCGCAGGCCGTCGTCGAGCCACAGGTCGGCGACGGTCCAGGCCAGGATCTTCGCCCCGTCGATCGCCGCCCGGTCGCCCTCGGGGCCGCCGGCCCAGGTGGCGAACTCCGCCGTGTGGATGGCGACGCCCGGCGGCGCCACCCGGATCATCGGGTGGATGGCGGGCGTCACGTAGCTGACGTTGCCCATGTCGGTGCTCCCCACCACCCGGGCGGTCGGCGAGGGGTCGCGGACCTCGCGGCCGAGCGCCCGGGCGTTGTCCCGGTAGCGCTCGACGATGGCCGCGTTGTCGATCATGTCCGCGTAGACCGGGTCGACCCAGTCGACCTCCATCGTGCAGCCCGCGGCCGCCGCGCCCGCCTCCAGGCAGGCGAGGAAGCGGGCCTTCAGGGCCTCGAGCTTGGCCACCGTCGTCGACCGAACGATCCACTCGGCCCGGGCCCGCCGGGGCACGACGTTGGGCCGCTCGCCACCCTCGGTGATGATCCCGTGGATGCGCTCGCCGGGCTCGATGTGCTGCCGGAGCGCCGCGACGTTGACGTAGCCCAGCACGGCGGCATCGAGGGCGTTGCGGCCCAGCTGCGGCGCCGCGGCCGCGTGGGCGGCCTCGCCGTGGTAGGTGACGTGCGCCTGGTGCAGCGCCACGACGTCCATGGCCGTGAGGTCGGCGTCGGCCGGGTGCACCATCAGCGCCGCCTCGACGCCGTCGAAGGTGCCGGCCTCGATCAACGGCACCTTGCCGCCCCCGCCCTCCTCGGCCGGCGTGCCCACCACCAGGATGCGCCCGCCCAGCTCGTCCGCCAGGGCGGCGGCGGCCAGCCCGGCGCCCAGGCCGGCCGCGGCGATGACGTTGTGTCCGCAGGCGTGGCCGATCCCCGGCAGGGCGTCGTACTCGCAGATCACGGCCACGGTCGGGCCGCCGCGCCCGGCGACCGCCTCGAACGCGGTGGCCACGCCCCGAGCCGACCGGGTGACGGACAGGCCCGCCTCCTCGAGCACGCCGGTCAGCAGGTCGTGGGCGTGGTGCTCCTCGTAGTTGAGCTCCGGGTGGGCGTGGATGCGGCGGGACACGTCGACCAACAGGTCGGCCCGGCGGTCGACCTCGGCGGCCAGGCGTGCCTTGGCCTCGCGGAGGCGGGACGGCTCCATGGGCCGCCACGCTACCGGGGCCGGCCGGCGCGGCCCCGGGCCGGCGTCAACCGTCGTGGCGCAGCACGACCTTGCCGAGCTGCTCGCCCCGCTGCAGCCGCTCCAGCGCGGCCGGGTACTCGGACCGGTCGAGCACGGCGTCGACCTGGACCGGCAGGCCGGCGGCGACGAGCCGGGTCACGTGGTCGAACTCGGGGTACGAGCCCATCGTCGAGCCGATGATCTCGATCTGCTTGAAGAACAGGCGCGGCAGGTTCAGCTCGACCGTCGGTCCCGAGGTGCCGCCGCACACGACCAGGCGGCCGCCCGGCCGCAGCGCCCGGATCGACCGGTCCCAGGTGGCCGGCCCCACGCTCTCGACCACGACGTCGACGGTGACCGGCCAGTCCTCCGCCGAGTCGAAGGCGTCGGCCGCCCCGGCCTCGATCGCCCGCCGGCGCTTGTCCTCGTGGCGGGAGGTGACGTAGACGGTGGCGCCGGCCCGCAGCGCGAGGGCGAGCGCCGCGGCGCTGACGCCGCCGCCGATGCCGGTGATCAGCACCGACTCCCCCGCCGTCAGGCGGGCCCGCCGCAGCATCCGCCAAGCGGTCAGGGTCGCGAGGGGGTAGGCCGCGCACTCCTCCCAGCTCCGGCCGGCGGGCCGGGGCACGACGTTGCGGGCGGGGACGACGACGAGGTCGGCGTGACCGCCCCAGCGGTGCTCACCGACGATCTGGAAGCCCCGGCCGAGCGGCGCGTCGATGCCGTGGGCGACGACGGCGTCGAGCGGGGCGACGGCCGGGTTGACGACCACCTCGTCGCCCACGGCGACCCCTTCGACCCGCTCCCCCACCGCCTCGACGACGCCGGCGACGTCGCAGCCGGGCACGTGGGGCAGCGGCGGCCTCGGCAGGCCCCGGGTCAGCCACAGGTCCATGTGGTTGAGCGCGGAGGCCACCGGCCGGACCCGCACGTCGTCCGGGCCCACCGGCGGGTCGTCCACCTCGCCCTCTCGGTAGCTGCCGGGCGACTCGTCGAGGATCCAGGCGCGCACGGTCGACGACGCTAACGGCGGGCCGCGGCCGCGGGCACACCGGCTCGGCGAGCGCCGGTCAGACGACGCAGACCAGGGCGTCGGGCTCGACCCGCACGACGAGGTGGCGGGCCTCCCCCACCCGCACGCCGTCCAGCCACACCGGGGTGGGCCGGCCGAGGTCGAGCTGGAGGGCCCGGCGCCGGCTGACGGTGATGTCGGGGTGCGGCACGTGGGCCCCGCTCGGCAGCCGGCCCCGGGCCCGCCACCGGTCGAGCAGCGGCATCGAGGGCGACACGTCGACGACGTCGAGCACGCCGTCGCCGGGGTGGGCGCGCGGCGCCACGTCCCAGTCGCCCAGGAACTGCGCGTTCATGATCGCGACGACGCGGCCCCGCCACCACGACCGCCGGGCCACGAGGTGGGCGACGAACCAGTGCTGGA
>DATGPY010000268.1:0-8223 GCA_035304465.1 Acidimicrobiales bacterium
TGACGCGCCCTCGGTGCTCGTGACCGGCCCCGCCGCGGTCAGACCAGGTACCCGGCCTGGTGGGCGGCGATCATCGCCGCCGCTTCGGCGTAGGTCTCCGGTCCGTAGGTGCGGGCGGGCGGCATCGACGCCCGCACCGCCTCGACCTCCTCGGGGGTCAGGTCGCAGCTGCCGGTGACCGGTTCGATGCCGTAGAGCCGGGCCGAGCTGATGCCGAAGATCTTCGCCTTCACCTCGTCGGTGAGGGCCGGGTAGCCGTGGCGCTCCTGCAGCTCCTCGCTGATCTGGAAGGCGCGCATGGCCTGGATCTGGTCCTGGGGCGTGCCGAACCAGATCGAGTCGGTGCCCCACACCACCCGGTCCTCGCCGACGTAGCGCAGCAGCTTGCCCAGCACGTGCGCGGCCGCCGTCGGGTCGCGCATGAGGAACCACCAGGTGCCGCCCAGCTCGGCGTAGACGTTCGAGTTGGGCTCCACCCCGGCGTCCTGCAGCGAGCGGATGAGCCGGTCGACGCCCTGCGGGTCGGGGTCGTCCGGGTCGTAGGGCCCCGTGCCGCCGCCGCCCGGCTCGAACCCCGAGTGGTAGACGACGAAGGCGATGTCGGGGTTGCGGGCCGCCGCCGGGCCGATGTCGCGGGGGTCGGCGAGCTCGGGCGTCGAGCCGACGATCGAGCTGATGCCCTTGTGGGTGCAGATGATCGGTGGGCCGATCTCGCGCACGTGGTCGATGAACCGCTGCCCGATCTGGGGGCGATCGGGGTCGTGGTCGTCGAAGTAGAAGTGCGCGTCGGTCGGCGTCATCGTGTAGATCTTCCAGGCCGCCAGCGGGTACCGCTCCCGTAGCTCGGTCATGCTGGCCAGCGCCGCCTCGACCGGCCCGTGGTGGGGATAGGCGCCCCCGTGCATCAGCACCCGCCCGTCGCAGCCGAGGCGGGTGGCGACGTCGATGGCGAAGGCCATGTCGTCGGGCTGCAGACCGGCCAGCGACGCGGTCGGCAGCGCCGAGAGGATCGTCATCGACGTGTCCGAGCGGACGAACACCTCCCGGAAGTAGGCCTCGGCCGTGAAGCAGGCCTTGGCGCCGGCGCCGGCCTCGCCCTCGGCGCAGGCCGACTGGGGGAAGGCGGCCGTCCACTCGCCGATGCCGGGGTCGGCGTCGTAGTTCACGTAGTGGGTCTGGACGTCGAAGATGAACTCCTCACCGCCCAGCTCCTCGAGCGCGGTGGCGGTGTCGCGGGTGGCGTCCTCGGAGACGTCGAAGGTCCCGCCCGGCCGCTCGCCCCGGTCGGCGGCCTCCTCCTTCGAGCAGGCGGCGAGCACGAACAGCGTCGCCGCCGCGCCGGTGATGCTGCTGAGGAACCGCCGCCGGGACATGTTCAGGCGGCGAGCGTTCTCGTCGGCCAGCCGGTACGTGCGGCGGATGGCCTCGCGCACCACCGGGCTGTGGGGGATCGGGTGGAACTCGCCGTTGGAGACCGGCCCGAGCTTGATCGGCAGGCGGGGCTCGTCGTCCTCGTCGCCCCGGCGGATGTGACTCCAGTCACGCACGGGCCCCAGTGAACCACCCGGGCGGGCGGCCTGCCCGCGGTCAGAGCGGCGGCAGGCGCTGGTCGAGGTCGACCAGGTGGGCGAGGGGGTCGCCGGCCTCCGCCAGCCGTGCCGGGGCGGTGCGGATCGTCCAGCGGTCGGGCTGCAGGGCGGGGTCGTCGAGCTCGTCCCACCCGAGCGGCACCACCACCGGCCCGCCGGGCGCGGCGAGCACGCTCCACGGCGCGGGCAGCGGGCGGTCGAGGGCGTTGCCGCTCACGTCGAGCCGGGCGAGGCCCCGGCGGCCGCGGTCGCCCTCCGGGGCCACGAGCTCGGGCACGGTCGCCCCGACGGCGCGGGCCAACCCCGCCGCCCAGGCCCGGGTCTCCGCGACGGTCGGCCCGGGGCCGACGGGGACCCGGACCTCGACGTGCCGGCCGGCCAGCGTCGGGCGGGCCTGCAGCCCGAGGTGGTCGAGCGCGGTGCGGACCAGCAGGGCGATCACGAGCACGTCCTCGAACGAGGTCCGCTCGCCCGGGGCGATGTCGAGGAACGCCCAGGTCGGGCGGCGGACGTCGGCCCGGCGCACGACCCACGGGCGCAGCTCGACGGCCCCGCCGGCGGCCGTCCAGGCCACGGCGGGCGGGCTGTCGAGCACCGGGTACCACCGTGTCGCCCCGGGGGCGGCGTCCTCGTCGCGCCAGCGGTCGACCCAGGCGGGCGCGTCGCGGGGGAGGGCGGTCCGCCAGGCCCCGGGGCGGCCGTCGGTGGGGTGGTGGCGGCGGGCGACGGGCCGGTCGACCAGGTGGGGCAGGATCGCCGGGGCGGCGGTGGCGTACCAGCGGACCAGCTCCCACCGGGTGACCGGTCCCTCGCCGTCGCGTCCGGGGAGCAGCGCTGCGCCGAGGTCGGCCAGCTCCAGCGTGTGGCCCTGCAGCTCCCACCGGCCGCCCCGGTCGGGCAGCGCGTCGAGGGCCGCCAGCTCGTCGCGGGTCGGCGGGGACCACCGGGCGGCGCCCAGACGCTCCTCGGCCTCGGCCGGCGGGCGGTCGCCGTGCCAGCGGGCCTCGGGCGCGGCCGCCACCTCGTCGTTGGTGCGCCCGGTCTCGACCGAGCGGGGGTGGTCCTCGGGGTCCCAGCCGGCCACCGCGTGCTCGTCGCGCTTGTGCAGCAGCAGCCACTGCTCCCGCCGGGACCGGCCGCGGTCGGTGCGCACGAGGACGAAGCGGCCCCGCAGCTTCTCGGCCTCGACGTCGAAGTGCAGCTCGCCGGCGCGGATGGCGGCCGCCGGGTCGTCGGTGCGGGCCGGCGTCCAGGTGCCCCGGTCCCAGACGATGACGTCGCCGCCGCCGTACTCGCCCGCCGGGATGACGCCTTCGAAATCGGCGTACTCGATCGGGTGGTCCTCGACGTGCACGGCGAGGGATCGCACCTCGGGGTCGAGCGTCGGGCCCTTGGGGACCGCCCAGCTGGCCAGCGTCCCGTCGACCTCGAGCCGCAGGTCGTAGTGGAGCCGCCGGGCCCGGTGCCGCTGGACGACGAAGAGCCGGCCGCCGCGGTCCAGGTCCGGCGCGGCCTCCCCGCGGTCGCCGGACGGTTCGGCGGTGCGGTCGAAGCGGCGCTTGGCCCGGTACGCGTCGAGGGCGGCGCCGTCCCGGCCGCCGGCGCCGGCACCGGCGGTGCGGCGCGGGGCGGCGGGGGCACGGCCGCGCCGGCGGGGCTCGCGGGTGGAGCGGGGCACGCCCCCTGCCTACCCGGGGCGGTCCCGGATCACGCCCGGTCTGGCACGATGGGCGCCGTGGAGGAGACGCGCGTCGACAAGTGGCTGTGGGCCGTGCGGCTGTACAAGACCCGGGGCCTGGCCACGGCGGCGTGCCGGGGCGGGCACGTGCGGGTCAACGGCGTCCCGGCCAAGCCGGCGACGCCCGTGCGGGTCGGCGACCGAGTCCAGGCCCACGTCAACGGGCGGACCCGGGTGCTCGAGGTCGCACGGGTGATCGACAAGCGCGTCGGTGCGCCGGTGGCGGCGACCTGCCTGGTCGACCACACGCCGGCCGCCCCGCCGCCGGAGCGCGCCGCGCCGGCGTTCGTCCGGGAGCGCGGCGCCGGCCGTCCCACCAAGCGGGAGCGGCGCCAGCTCGACCGCCTGCGCGGTCGTCGCGCCTGACCGTCGCCGACGCCCGGTCGCGCGGCCGGGGCCAGGCCGGTGCGTGGACCGGGGTCGCCCGCCCGACCCCGGCACACCCACCCCTGCGGCGGTGGTCCGCCGATGCCCCGTGGCCGTCGGGGAGGGGATGCCCGCCCGAGCTGATCTCCTCCCCCGGTCACCGACGCAGGGCTTGTTTGCACCATGTAGATCGCGCCAGGGTCGGCCGGCGTTACAGCCCGGCGGAAAATCTTCCCTGCGGCTGACGCGCGGCGGGTCAGGAGGCGGTGCCGGACGCCGTGGCGCCGGCGTCGGGGGCGCCGGCGGGCGGGGGCGGCTCGGCGGTCGTCGTGGTGGTCGAGGTCGAGGGTGGTGCGGTGGTGGGCGGAGGCTCGGTCGTGGGCGACGTCGTCGGCGTCGGCGCCTCGGTCGTCGCCACCGGCGCGGGCTCGCCCGGGTCGGGGACGGTCGTCGCCGGCGGCTCGGGCGGGGCGACGCCGCCTGCGGTCGTGGTCGTGGTGGTCGCCGGCGCGGGCTCGCACGCCTCGGCGGCGGGTGCCGTGCCCGGGTCGCAGGCCGTCGTCGTCGGCCGGTCGGCCGGCGTCCCCGCCCGGGCGTCGGGCCCGGCGGTGGTCGTCGTCGGCTCGGCCGGTCGCTGGACGGTGGTGGTCGTGGGCTCGTCGGTGCGGATCTCCTCGATGGCGGGCACCACGACCTTGGCGACGATGCCGGTGGTGGCGGCCGCGGCGGCGACGCCCAGGCCGACGGCGGTGGCGGCGGCCGCCGCCTTGACCGCGAGGACCCGGCCGAGCGTCCGGGCCGCCGGGTGGGACGAGGCCGCCAGCCGGGCGACGGCACGCTCGGTCGCGCCCGGCGGGCGGAGGTGGCGGGGGGCGCGGTCGCGCAGGTCGACGACCTCGGCCCCCGGCGCCGTGCCCGCCCCTGCCGGCGCCGCGGCCGCGACGGTCTCGGTCGCGGTGCGGCCCGGGGGCAGCGGGTCGAGGACGGTGGGGTCGGCAGGCTCGACGTCGTGGCCGCCGAGCGCGGTGCGGCGGACGACCGCCATGGCCCGCACGAGCGCCGCCTCGTCGGACAGCTCGTCGGGGGTCGGCGGCGCCTCGGCGGCGGCCACGAGCAGGGCGAGGTCGGCGGCCCACGGTGGGTCGTCGGGCCCCGGCTGCCGTCCGGCCAGGATCCGCTCGACGACCTCGTCGGAGACCTCGGGCTCGACCGGGTCGTCGTCGTGGTCGGCGACCAGGCCGTCCTCCCGCCCGCTCACTCGGCCACCACCTCCGCGCGCCGGCGGGCGGCCAGGCGGCGCAGCGCCCGGTGGCACAGCACGCGCACGTTGCCCGGCGTCCGGCCCATGATCCGGGCCACCTCGGCGACGTCGAAGCCGCCGAGCACGCGCAGCAGGACGGCCTCGGCCTGGTCGGGCGGGAGCTCGCGCACCACCGCCTCGATCGCCTGCTGGGCGCCGATCCGCTCGACGACCAGCCACGCCGGGTCGCCGCCCAGGCCGCGCTCGACGGCGTGGTCGAGCCGCTCGTCGGGCACGACGTCGGTGCGGCGGCGGGCCTGGCGGCGGCGGTGCTCGACGACCCGGTGCCGGGCGATGGTGAACAGCCAGCTGCGGAACCCGCCCTCGTCCCCCTGGAAGCGGTCGAGGCCGTGGGCGACCGCCAGCCACACGTCGGCGGCGAGGTCGTCGGCCATGTCCGGCTCCTGGGCCCGGAGGTAGCGGAGCACGCGGGGCTGGTACGCGCGGTAGATCTGAGTGAGCGCGGCGGGATCGCCCTGGCGCGCCAGGGCGAGCAGCGAGGTGAAGCCGAGGTCACGGGGTGCGTCCGTGGGGCGGGACATTAGCCAGCTCGCCGTTCGTGCCCCGGGTGCGACGCCGAGGGTGGCCGGACGTGCTCGCATCGTGGCGCAGCGCCGTGTCGGGCGGTCCCCGGCGGGCTGCGCACCGGGCCGGGTGCCGGTGGGGCTAGCCTGACCACCTCACACCGGCCGGCGCCGAGGAGGAGCCCCGATGTCCGCCCTGCCCGTCGACCACCGTCCCGTCGCCACGCTCGACGACGTCGCTCGCGGCGAGTTCCTCACCCGCGTCTACCAGCACCTGCTCGTGGCGGTCGGGGCCTTCGTGGCCTTCGAGGCCCTGCTCATCAACCTCGGCCTCGCCGAGGCGCTGTGGGACCTCATCGCCGGCAGCGGCCCCGGCTGGCTGCTCGTCCTCGGTGCGTTCATGGTCGTCAACTGGCTGGCCACCAGCGCGGCGCACGACGTGCTGCAGCCCTCACGCCAGTACGCCGGCCTGTTCGGGCTGGCGGCGGCCGAGGCGGTGATCTTCGCCCCGTTCCTCCACTACTTCTTCGAGGTGCGGGAGGACGGTACGTCCAGCGTCGTGGCCGCCGCGATCATCACGGCGATCGGCTTCGCCGGGCTGAGCGCCGTCGCCTTCGTCACGCGGCGCGACCTCTCGTTCCTGCGGCCGATCCTGCTGTGGGCGGGCGTCTCGGCGCTGGTGCTCATCCTCGCCGCCGTGCTGTTCGGGCTCGACCTCGGGATCTGGTTCTCGGTGGCGATGATCGCCCTGGCCGGTGGGTCGATCCTCTACCAGACGCAGACCATCATCCGGCGCTACCCCGCCGCGGCGTACGTCGGCGCGGCGGTGCAGCTGTTCGCCTCGGTCATGCTGCTGTTCTGGTACGTGCTGCGCCTGGTGGGCCAGCTGCGCGACTGACCGCTCGGCGGCACCTCAGCCCTCGTCCGCGGCCAGCGGGGCGCCGTCGACCCGGTCGACCGTCGCCCACTCGCTCACCGGTGCCCGGCGGAGGCGGCGGGGCTGGCGGACCGGGTGGCCGAGCGCGACCACCGCGGCCAGCGCCAGCTCGTCCGGCGCGCCCAGCAGGGCCTTGACCTCGGGCTCGCGCCGGATCGGCATGGTGGTGATGACGCCGCCCAGGCCCTCTGCCCGGGCCGCCAGCAGGATGCTCCAGGCGAACGGGTACACCGAGGCCCCGCCGGCGAGCGTGTAGCGGTCGAGGTCACGGTCGACCGCGGCCAGCGCGCCCAGGTCGACGAACACGGCGAGCAGGGCGGGCACCCGGTCGAGGTGCTCGGCGAAGCCACCGCCCGCGGCGGCGGCCTGCTCGGCGAACCGGGGCGCGCCGGCGGCGGCCCGGGCCTCGGCCTCCCGGTCGTTGAGCGGGCCCCACGGCGTCAGCCCGGCGGCGCCCATGGCCAGGTACTCGTACCAACCGTCCAGGTAGAGGTCGCGGAGGCGGCGCCGGGCCTCGGGGTCGCGCACGACCACGACCCGCCAGCCCTGGCGGTTGCCGCCGCTGGGGGCGAAGCGGGCCGTGTCGAGGATGCGGGCGAGGGTCCGGTCGTCCACCGGCTCGTCGGTGAAGGCCCGGACGGCCCCGGTCGTCCGGAGGGTCTCGATCAGGTCCATCGCCGCGGCACGCTAGGCGCGCTCGGGGGCCGCCGCGAGCACCGGCGGAATCGCGGTGCGGCGCGGCGCTCGCGTTGGTAGGTTGCGACACACCAGAGAAGGGAGGTGGTCCAGACATGAGCGACGGAAGTCGAGGGACCCTGGAGGTGGCTGGCCGCTGAGCGGTTGGTCGGACCCCTTGGTGGAATCCAACCAGACCACCCCCTGAACGGTTGCCGGGAGCTCGTCCCACCCGGCGCGACGACCGGGCAGGGCCTGTCCGACGAACGCGGGGAAGGGAGGCCTTCGGGCCTCCCTTCTTCACGTCCCGGCGCCGGGCGGTGCCGCGGGCGGCTGCTAGAACCGCGGCATGAGGCTGGCCAACCACGCAGGTCGCGCCGTCCTGGTCACCGGCGACGACCGCGCCGTCGACGTCGCCGAGGCGTCCGGCGGGCGCTTCGGGCCCGACCCCGCGGCCATCTACGACGACTGGCGCGCGTTCCGCGACTGGGTTGCCGAGGCGCCGCTCGACGCGACGCCGGCGCACCCGATCGACGAGGAGGCGCTGGGCCCGCCGTCGCCCCGCCCCCGGCAGGTGTTCGGCATCGGCCTCAACTACCGGGCCCACGCCGCCGAGACGGGCCAGGAGGTCCCGCGGATCCCGGCCACGTTCACCAAGTTCCCCAGCTGTCTGACCGGCCCGTACGCCACCGTCGAGCTGCCGAGCGGCTACGTCGACTGGGAGATCGAGCTGGTCGTCGTCGTCGGCCGTCGCGCCCACCGCATCCACGAGGGCGAGGCCTGGGCGCACGTCGCCGGCCTCACCGTCGGCCAGGACCTGTCGGAGCGGGTCGTGCAGCGGGCCGCCGGCGCGCAGTTCTGCCTCGGCAAGTCGTACCCGGGCTTCGGCCCGACCGGCCCCTGGCTCGTCACCCCCGACGACCTGGCCGACCCCGACGACCTGCGCCTGTGGTGCCGGCTCGACGGCGAGGTCGTCCAGGACGCCCGGACCAGCGACATGATCGTGCCGGTGCCCGGGCTGCTGCGGGTGCTGTCCGAGGTCGTGACGCTCCTGCCCGGCGACGTGATCTTCACCGGCACGCCCGCCGGCGTCG
>DATGPY010000269.1:0-11986 GCA_035304465.1 Acidimicrobiales bacterium
TCGGGAACGGCAGGTCGACCTCCCGCAGCGACCGGGTCTGGATGCCCAGGCGGTACAGGTCGAGCTGGGTGAGGTGGAACATCGCCTGCCCGACGACGCCGAGCGTCTCGAGCCCCACGGCGGAGAGCAGCTCGCCCAGGCCGTGGCTGCCGTCGAGCGTGACCGAGGCCATGCGGTGCTCGTAGCCGATCGGGTTGCCGAGCAGGAGCGTGGCCCGGGCCCGGTGGTGGCTGGCCGGGCGCAGGCGCCCGTGGCGCATGTCGTCGTTGCGGGTCCACAGCAGCCGCACGGGCCGGCCGACGG
The DNA here is from genome assembly GCA_035304465.1 of Acidimicrobiales bacterium. Taxonomy (GTDB): domain Bacteria; phylum Actinomycetota; class Acidimicrobiia; order Acidimicrobiales; family VFJN01; genus ZC4RG19. The sequence continues at coordinate 304 of DATGPY010000269.1, forward strand.
CCTTGGACACCAGGGCGGCCTCCGGCGCCGGGTCGAAGAAGAGGCGGCGGCCGAACGAGCCCCCGCCCCGCACGACGTGGACGGTCACGCGGTCGACCGGCAGGCCCACCGTGAGCGCGACCGTCTGGGCGGTGACGATCGGGCTCTTGGCCGACAGCCACAGCTCGGCCCGGTCGGACCGCACGTCGGCGACGCAGTTGAGCACCTCCATCGGCGCGTGCGGCACGAAGGCGAAGTCGAAGCTGTGCTCGACCACCCGCATGCCGGGCGCGGGGAGGTAGGGGAGGACGGCGCTCCGCAGCCGGGCTCGGACGTCGGCGTCGGACAGGTGGGCGGCCGGTCCCGGCTTCCAGTCGACGACCAGCGCGTCCCGCCCGGCCAGCGCCTGGTCGAACGTCTCGGCGACGACGGCGACGCCCGTCGGGATCTGCACGACGTCGACGACGCCCGGCAGTGCCCGCGCCGCCCGGTCGTCCACGGAGCGGACCGTGCCGCCCAGGGTCGGCGGGCGGGCGACGACGCAGGTCAGCGCGTTCGGGATCGGCAGGTCCTGGGTGAAGCGGGCCCGGCCGGTGACGATGTCGCGGGCGTCGATGCGGGTCGTCGGCTGGCCGACGAGCGTGTGCTGCGAGGGGTCCTTGGGCACGGCGGGCACGGCGGGCACGGTCACGCCGGCGGCCGCCGCGGACAGCTCGCCGAAGGTGGCGCTCCGGCCGCCCGGACCGGTCACCGTGGTGTCGGCGGCGACGAGCCCGCTCGCGCCGACGCCCCACCGCCGGGCCGCCGCGGTGATCAGCCGGGCCCGGGCGCCGGCGGCGGCGACCCGCAGCGGGGTGTAGAGGGCGTGGACGGTGTTGGACCCGCCGGTGAGCTGGTTCCACAGCAGCTCGGGCCGGGCGTCCTCCAGCACGACGTCGGTGTCCTCGAGCCGAGCGCCGATCTCGTCGGCGACGATCTGGGCGACGGCCGTGGTGATGCCCTGGCCGACCTCGGCCCGGGGGAGGCGGGCCACGACCCGGTTCTCCTCCGTGACCTCGACGACCAGCAGGTGCTGGGTGGGTGCGGCGGCCAGAGTGAGGGCGTCGGTGAAGTCGACGATGCCGGCCACCTGGGCCCCGGCCGGCGGCGCCCCGCCCGGTCCGACGACGGCGTCGGCCAGCTTCACGACGACGCTCAGCGTGGGGGTGGCGGCCGCGTAGGCGAGCAGACGCCGACGGGTGATGCGCGGCCCGCCCGCCACCTGGCGTCCCGCGCTCTCGTTCGTCACCATCCGATCCCCCCTGCATCGGCTGGGTGCCCCGCCGGGCGCAGACCCTACATGACCGCACGCGACGTACGGCACACGATGTGTCCACACCGTCCGCCGGCCGCGTGGCGCAGCGCTCGGGTACCGTCACCCGACCATGTGGATCGCGATCGTGGCGATGGTCGCTGGCTCGCTCGTCGTGGCCGAGGTGGGCCGGCGGGCCACCGCCGGCACGCTCCCGCGCAACCACCTGGCCGGGATCCGCGTCCCGGCGACGATGCGGGACGACGCGGCCTGGGACCGGGGCCACCGGGCCGGCGGGCCGGTGCTCGTGGCGACGGGCCTGGCCGGTGCGGCGGCGGGGCTGACCGCCTGGCCGGTGGAGGTGGCCGCGGGGCCCGCCGCCGCCGCCGGTGTCGTGCTCGGGGCGGCGGTGCTGTTGCTCGCCGGCGTGGTCGTCGCGGCGCGGCGGGCGACGGCGGCGGCCGGCGAGGAGCGCTGAGGCCGGCCGGGAGGGGGCGTGGTCCGGTGATGTTCCACGTCGCGCTCAGCCGCCGGGGCCCGGCCTGGGTGCCGGGCCGGCCGGCCGAGGAGCAGTCCGGCTGGGACGAGCACGCGGCGTTCATGGACGGGCTGGTGGAGGCCGGGTTCGTGGTGCTCGGCGGCCCGCTGGCCGACGAGCACCGGGTCGTCCTGGCCGTGGCGGCCGACTCGGAGGAGGAGGTGCGGGCCACGCTGGCCCGGGACCCGTGGCACGGGTCCCACCTGGTGGTCGACGCGGTGGAGCCGTGGACGATCCGCCTCGACGGCCGGCGCCGCTGAGGCGCCGCGCGGCCCCGACCTGATCGTCACCACCGACGGCCACCGCCGCGCCACCACCGTCGGGACCTGAGCGGGCCACCCGACCGCGCCACCCGTCGACGGCCGTCAGCCGCGGGTCAGCACGGCCCGGGCGATCGCCCCGGGCTCGGCGCCCGCGCGCGCCGCCACCGTGCCGGTCGCGGTCCAGACGCAGGAGTGCCCGGCCGTGGCCGGGTGGCCCGGGCCCACGGGGCCGGCGGCGCTGGCGAAGGCCACCGGGACCGCACCCAGCTCGACGATCCGGGCGGCCCGCCCGTCCTGGTCGGCGAGCTCGTCGGGGTGGTGAACCAACCCGGCGGCGTAGAGGTCGATCCCGAGGGCCAGCGTGGCCTCGAGGTGGGCCCGGATGCGGGTGTCCTTGCAGATGCCGAGGCCGATCCGCCAGCCGTCGACCTCGACGACCGCGGGGCCGTCGCCGGGGCGGAAGCGGCCGGTCTCGTCGTCGCCGAGGGACGTCTTCGCGTACGCGACCGCGGCGCCCTCGGCCGACACGGCCAGCGTCGCGATCTGCCGGTCGGCGCCGGTGCCCACCGGGGCGCCGACGAGCGCGACGCTGCCCCGGGCGGCGCAGGCGGCGGCGACCGGGGCGAGGTCCGGCCCGGCGGGGTCGACCGGAGGGGCGTCGAGGTCGTAGCCGGTCACCGACAGCTCGGGGAACACGACCACCCGGGCCGCCGCCCGCTCGACGGCGTCCGCGTGGGCCTCGGCGTTGGCCCGCAGGTCGCCCGGGACGCAGCGCGGCTGGGCGACGGCGATCGTCAGCGTCACGGCAGCCATCATCCCCGGCCGCACCCGCCCGGTCAGCGCCGCCGGTCACATCGGGACCGTCGCGGCGGCCGTGGGGACCTTCGCCCCTGCCCGCCCGCCGCGGCGCCGCCGACACTGGACGGTGGAGAGACCACCACGGACACAGGAGGGAGCGCGCCGTGGGACGCCACCGGCAGGTGCTCGACGAGCTGCGGGAGCCGACCCGCTCGCTGCGACGGGCGGTGCCCGAGGCCTGGGACGGGTTCCTCGCGCTCCACCGGGGCGCGATGGCCGACGGCGCCGTGCCGACCCGCCTGAAGGAGGCGGTCGCCCTGGCCATCGCCGTCGTGAAGCGGTGCGACGGCTGCATCGCCTACCACGCCCGGGCGGCCGCCCGGGCGGGGGCGAGGCCCGAGGAGGTGGCCGAGGTGCTGGCGGTGGCGCTGCTCATGGACGGCGGGACCGCGAGCGTCTACGGGCCCCGGGCCTGGGAGGCGTTCCTCGAGTTCAGCGACGCGGCGGCCCCGGCGGCCGCGGGCGCGTGATCGCCCGGGGGCCGGATCCGGCGGGCGGGTCCGGCCCCCGGCCCCACCCCAGGAGGCAGACGTGAAGGTTCGAGACGTCATGACGACGGCGGTCGTGACCGTCGGTCCGGAGGCGACCTTCGCCGAGGTCGTCGACACGCTGCTCGACAACGACGTGGGCGGCGTGCCGGTCGTGGACGGCGCCGGCCGTCTGCTCGGCGTGGTCACCGAGGCCGACCTGGTGGCGAAGGAGGCCTACGGCGACCGGCCGCGCCGGGCACTCGGCCTCGTCGTCGACTACCTGCGCGGCCACGACCCCCAGTGGGTGCGCAAGGCCGCGGGCCGCACCGCCCGCGAGCTCATGACGATGGCACCGGTGACCGTGGCGCCCGGCGACGACCTCGCCGTCGCCGCGCAGTTCATGCTCGAGTTCCGCCACGCCCGGCTGCCGGTCGTCGAGGACGGCCGGCTCGTCGGCATCGTGGCCCGCCAGGACCTGCTGGAGGCCCTCCGGGCGTCCGGCGAGGGCGGCGGGCGCGGCGGTGACGGCACCGGCGAGGGCGAGGCCCGGGCCACCGGCGGGGACCCCGTCGAAGGCCCCGACCCCGCGCCCGGGCCGCCCGGCTGACGGGCGCGCCCGCGCCGCCCCCGGACGCGGGGGTGCCCCCGGCGTGCACCGGGGGCACCGCTCGGCGTCGAGCCGGCTCAGCGGATCTCGATGCGCCGCGGCCGCTCGCGCTCGGGCTTCGGCAGGCGGATCGAGAGGACGCCGTCGTCGAGGTGGGCCTCGACCTCGTCCTCGTCGATGCCGCCCGGCAGGGTCAGCTCGTAGCTGAACCGCCCGACGGCCCGCTCACGGCGACGCAGCACGCCGACCCGCTCCTTCTCCTTGCGCTCGCCCCGCACCGACAGGCGCCGGCCGGAGACCTCGATGTCGAGGTCGTCGCGCTTGATGCCGGGCACCTCGAGCTCGACCAGGTACGCGTCGTCGGTCTCCTCCACGTCCGCCACCGGCGTGAAGGCGGTCGTGGTCATGTCAGGCCAGGGAAGCGGCGACCACGTGTCCAGCCAGCTCAGGAGCTGCCGGTGCAGGCGATCGAACTCCTCGAAGGGGTTCCAGCGCTCGAGCTCGGCGACGCCGTTGCCGCTCGTCTGTCGCACCGGAAGTGCCAAGCCTCCTCACCTCCTCGTGTGGTCTCGGATCCCGTTGCCGATCCAGATCCGGAGTGCCTCGGACTCACTTGTCTTGACAACATTGCCATCAGGTTTATTCCGGCTCGGCGGGAGGAGCTCCGCCGTCCCGGCGAGCGACGGACCCGCCGTTCGGGCGACCGGAGCCGTGGAAGGGAGGAGTCGTGGAAGGGAGGGCCCGTGAACCTCGGTGACATCGGCCGGATGCTGCTCGTCCTCGGCGTGCTCGTCGCCCTCGTCGGGGCGCTGCTGGTGGGCGCCGACCGGCTCGGGCTGGGCCGGCTGCCCGGTGACCTGCGCTTCGGCGGCGGCAACGTGCGCGTCTACGTCCCGCTGGCGACCTCGATCGTCCTCTCGGTGGTGCTCACGATCCTGCTCAACCTCTTCCTCCGCCGCTGAGCCGGTGGGGCCGGCATCACCGCACGACCGCCGAACCGGGTCAGTGCGTAGCCGTGGCGCTGCAGACCGTGGTGAGATGGCGGTGGCGCAGGTCACGGGACCGCGCTTGTGAGCACGTGAACAAGCGGAAGTAGCATCCGATCGCATGGCCGACAGCCCCAAGCGCCAGGCGCGGCGGAAGATCCCCGAAGCCACGGTGTCGCGCCTGCCCATCTACCTCCGCAGCCTGCTCGAGGCCGCCGGTGACGGACTGCCGACCATCTCCTCCGAGCGCCTGGCCGAGCTGTCCGGGTTCAACGCCGCCAAGGTCCGCAAGGACCTCAGCTACCTCGGCAGCTACGGGACGCGTGGCGTCGGCTACGACGTCGAGTACCTCCAGTTCCAGATGAGCCGCGAGCTCGGGCTCACCAAGGACTGGCACGTCGTCATCGCCGGGCTCGGCAACCTGGGTCACGCCCTCGCCAACTACGGCGGGTTCTCGGAGCGTGGCTTCCCCGTCGCCGCCCTGGTCGACGCCGACCCCAAGGTCGTGGGCACCGAGATCAACGGCCTCGTGGTCCGCCACGTCGACGAGCTGCCGGCCATCGTCGCCGAGGAGGACATCGCCATCGGCATCATCGCGACGCCGGCCTCGGCGGCCCAGGAGGTCGCCGACCGCATGATCGACGCCGGCATCCGGTCGATCCTCAACTTCGCGCCGACGATCCTGACCGTGCCGCCCGACGTGTCGCTGCGGAAGGTCGACCTGGCCGTCGAGCTGCAGATCCTCAGCTTCTACCAGCAGCGGCGCAGCGGTGACGGCGACGGCTCCGCCTCGTCCGAGGCCGCGGGCTCGCCTCGCGGCGGCTGAGGGACGCGACCCGTGCCCGTCGAGGAGCCGCTGTACCCGGTGAACCTCCGGCTCGCCGGGCGGCCCTGCCTGGTGGTCGGCGGCGGCGCGGTGGCCCTCGGCAAGGTGCAGGGGCTGCTCGAGGCGGGCGCGGACGTGACCGTCGTGGCCCCCGAGGTCGACGAGCGCATCGCCGCCCTCGGCGTCCGCGTCGAGCGCCGGCCCTACCGGCCGGGCGAGGCGGCGGGCTACCGGTTCGTGGTCTCGGCCACCGGCGACCCGGCCGTGAACCAGCAGGTCCTCGACGACGGTGAGGCAGCCGGCGTGTGGGTCAACAGCGCCGACGACCCCGACCGCTGCAGCGCCGTCCTGCCCGCCCGGCACCGTCAGGGCCGCCTCCTCGTGACCGTCTCGACCGGTGGGCACAGCCCGGCCGTGGCGTCGTGGCTGCGGCGCCGCCTGGCCGAGGAGATCGGGCCGGCGTACGACGCGCTGGTCGGCCTGGTCGGCGAGGTGCGGGACGAGGTCCGGGCCCGGGGCGTCCCGACCGAGCGGCTCGATTGGCAAGGGGCGCTCGATTCGGGAATCCTTGAGCTGGTACGGGCCGGTCGGCTCGCGGAAGCCAAGGAGCGCCTGCGCGCGTGTCTGTCGTCGTCATCGGACTGAACCACCGCACCGCCCCGCTCGAGCTGCTCGAGCGGATGGCGATCGGCGACGGCCAGCTGCCCAAGGCCCTCCACGACCTGACCTCGCGCGAGCACATCAGCGAGGCGATGGTCCTGTCCACCTGCAACCGCACCGAGGTCTACGCCGTCGCCGAGCGCTTCCACGGCGCCTACAGCGACATCCGCGAGTTCCTGGCCGAGATCTCCTACCTGCCGCCCGAGGACTTCGTCAGCCACCTCTACGTCCACTACGACTCGGCGGCCGCCTCCCACCTCTTCGCCGTGACCGCCGGCCTCGACTCGGCGGTGCTGGGCGAGAGCGAGATCCAGGGGCAGATCAAGCAGGCCTGGGACCGGGCCCGCGAGGAGGGCGCCGCCGGCCCCACGCTCAACCTGCTGCTGCGCCACGCCGTCGAGGCCGGCAAGCGGGCCCGCACCGAGACCGGCATCGCCCGCAACGTCGCCTCGGTGTCCCAGGCCGCCGTCGCCATGGCCGAGGAGCGGCTGGGCGGCGTCACCGGCCGGTCGGTGCTCGTGCTGGGCGCGGGCGAGATGGGCGAGGGCATGGCCGTCGCCCTGGCGGCCGCCGGCGTCTCGCAGGTCTACGTGGCCAACCGCACCTCCGTCCGGGCCGAGGAGCTGGCCGCCCGCGTCGGGGGCCGCTCGGTGCCGCTGCTCGAGGTCCCGGACCGCATCGCCGAGGTCGACCTCGTGCTCACCTCCACCGGCTCCCGGGTCCCGCTGGTCGAGAAGGCCGACATGGAAGCGGTCATGGCGGCCCGTGGCGGCCGGCCGCTGCTGGTCGTCGACATCGCCGTGCCCCGCGACGTCGATCCCGCGGTGGCCGAGGTCGAGGGCGTCACGCTCCTCGACATGGACGACGTCCGCCGGTTCGCGGCCGCCGGCGTCGCGGAGCGCCGGCGCGAGGTGGCCGGCGTCGAGGCCATCCTGGCCGACGAGCTCGACCGCTACCTGAGCGCCTCCTCGGCGCGCGAGGTGGCGCCGATGATCGCCGCCCTGCGCCAGCGGGCCGAGTCGCTGCGGTCGGCCGAGATCGAGCGGTTCCGGGCCCGCTACGACGACCTCGACCCCCGGCAGCTCGACATGGTCGACGCCGTCACCCGCCGGGTCGTCGCCAAGCTGTTGCACCAGCCGACGGTGGTGCTCAAGGACGCAGCCGGCAGCGCCCGTGGCGATCGCCTGGTGGCGGCGCTGCGGGAGCTCTTCGAGATCGAGAGCTGAGCCGGTGCTGCTCCGGGTCGCGACCCGGGGGTCGGCCCTCGCCCGCTGGCAGGCCGACCACGTGGTCGCCCTCCTGCGGAAGGTCGAGCCCGCCGTCGAGGCCGAGGTCGTCGTCGTCGAGACGAGCGGCGACCGCCGGGCCGACGTGCCGATCTGGGAGCTGGGCGGCAAGGGCGTCTTCGTCAAGGAGGTGCAGGCGGCGGTGCTCGACGGCCGGGCCGACGTCGCCGTGCACTCGGCCAAGGACCTGCCCTCCGCCACGCCGGACGGGCTGGTGATCGCGGCGGTGCCGGAGCGGGCCGACGTGCGCGACGCGCTGGTCGGCGCCCGCCTGGACGAGCTGCCCGAGGGCGCGGTGGTCGCCACCGGCTCGCTGCGACGGCGGGCCCAGCTGGCAGCGCACCGTCCGGATCTGCGGTTCGAAGGGCTCCGGGGGAACATGGAGACCCGCATCGCCCGTGCCGGGCGCGACGGCGTCGACGCGGTGGTGGTCGCGGCGGCGGCCCTCGACCGGCTGGGGCTCGCCGACCGCATCGCCGAGCGCCTCGACCTCGACGTCGTCCTGCCCCAGGTGGCGCAGGCCGCGCTCGCCGTCGAGTGCCGGGCCGGCGACGTCGACACCCGGGCGCTCCTCGAGCTGATCGAGCACGGGCCCAGCCGTCGGGCCGTGGACGCCGAGCGGGGGTTCCTGCGCGAGCTGGGCGGCGACTGCTCGATCCCCGCCGCAGCCCACGCCACCCAGGCCGGGGACAGCCTGCGGGTGCGCGCGCTGGTCGCCAGCCCCGACGGCCGCGCCGTCGTCCGCCACGAGGTGTCCGGGCCGGCGACGGCCGGCGCGGCGCTCGGCCGCTCGGCCGCCCGCCACCTGCTCGACGAGCAGGGCGGCGCCCGGTTGCTGGGCCGCCCCTAGCCCGGTACGCATCAGTCCATGACCGTCCACCTCGTCGGCGCCGGGCCCGGCGACCCCGGCCTGCTCACCGTCCGGGCGCGCGAGCTGCTGGCGCGCGCCGACGTGGTCGTCTACGACCGGCTGTCGCAGGAGTCGCTGCTCGAGCTGGCGCCGCCGGAGGCCGAGCGCATCGACGTCGGCAAGGCGCCGGGGCAGCACCGCATGGCCCAGGAGGACATCAACGCCCTGCTGGTCGAGCGGGGACGGGCCGGCCGGACGGTCGTGCGGCTGAAGGGCGGCGACCCGTTCGTGTTCGCCCGCGGCGGCGAGGAGGCGGCGGCGCTGGCCGCGGCGGGCGTCCCGTTCGAGGTCGTCCCCGGGGTGACCTCCGCCATCGCCGTGCCCGCCTACGCCGGCATCCCCGTCACGCTGCGGCACTCGTCGACCAGTGTCACCATCGTCACCGGCCACGAGCAGCCCGGTGCGGGCGACGGGACGGTCGACTGGGAGGCCGTGGCCCGGGTCGGCGGCACCATCGTCGTGCTCATGGGCGTGGCCCGCATCCGCCGCATCGCCGAGGCGCTGATGGCCGGCGGCCGCTCGCCCGACACCCCGGTCGCCGCCGTCCAGTGGGGCACCCGCCCCGAGCAGCGAACCGTCCGCGCCACCCTGGCCACCATCGCCGACCAGCCCCTCGGCACGCCGTCGACGATCGTCATCGGCGAGGTCGCCGCCTGCGACCTGGCCTGGTTCGAGAACCGCCCGCTCTTCGGCCGGCGGGTCGCCGTCACCCGGCCCCGCGGCCAGGCCCGAGAGCTGGTCGACCGGCTGCGCGAGCTGGGTGCGGCGGCGATCGAGGTGCCGGCCATCGAGATCGGCGACCCGGCGGACGGCGGCGCGGCGCTGGCCGGCGCCGTCGAGCGGCTGGCCGCGGGCGACTACGCCTGGGTGGTGCTCACCTCCCCCAACGGCGCTCGACGGCTGCTGGCCGCCGTCCGGGCGGCCGGGCGCGACGCCCGCGCCCTGGGCGGCACCCGGATCGCGGCCATCGGGCCGGGCACGGCCGACGCCCTGGCCGAGGGCAACCTGGTCGCCGACCTCGTGCCGCCCCGGTACGTCGCCGAGTCGCTGGTCGACGCCTTCCCGGCGCCGTCGCCGGGGGCCCCGCCCGGCGGGCGCCGGGTGCTGCTCGCCCGGGCCGCGGTCGCCCGCGACGTCCTGCCCGAGGGGTTGGCGGCCAAGGGGTGGGAGGTCGACGTCGTCGAGGCCTACCGCACCCGGCCGGCCCGGCTGGACGAGCGCCGGGCCCGGGCGCTGGCGGAGGCCGAGGTCGTGACGTTCACGTCGTCGTCGACGGTCACGAACCTGGTCGCCGCGGTCGGGCGCGAGGGGCTGCCGCCGGTCGTGGCCGCCATCGGCCCGGTCACCGCCGCCACCGCCCGGGAGCTCGGGCTGGAGGTGGCGGTCGAGGCCGAGGTGCACACCGCCGCCGGGCTGGTCGACGCGCTGTGCGCCTGGGCCGCCGAGCACCCGCGGCCGGCCGCGCCCGCCGTGGACTGACGGCCGCGTCGGTTGGCGCCCGCTCGCGGGCGGGTGCTTGACTGTCGCCGTTCACGGCGCCCTCGGGGAAGGGGCGGGCGTCCCAACCGATGGGGTCAGGCGGTGGAGCAGCGCCCACTCGTCGCCCGGTGCTACAAACCAGGTCCGTCAGCTGGCGAGCGGCGGGGGGAACGTGTCGCTACTGTCCGTCAACAACATCGGAGTGCGCTTCGGGGGCGTGGTCGCCCTCGACGACCTCAGCTTCACCGTCGAGCCCGGCTGCATCTGCGCGCTCATCGGCCCCAACGGCGCCGGCAAGACGACGCTGTTCAACGTCCTCAGCCGCCTCTACCAGCCGCAGACGGGCACGGTGCGGTTCAACGGGCACGACCTGCTCGCCCAGCCCGCCCACCGGATCGCCCGGCTCGGCATCGCCCGCACGTTCCAGAACGTGGCGCTGTTCCCGGCGCTGACGGTCCTCGAGAACGTCATGACCGGCGCCCACGCCCACGGGCGGGTCGGGTTCGTCCGGTCGATGCTTCGCCTCGGCGCCGCCCGTGAGGAGCGCCGGCTGCGGGAGCGGTGCCTCGACCTGCTGGTCGAGCTGGACCTGGCCGAGCTCGCGCACCGCCCGGTGGCCGGGCTGCCGTTCGGCACCCTCAAGCGCATCGAGCTCGCCCGGGCCCTGGCCGCCGAGCCGCGCCTGCTCATGCTCGACGAACCGGCCAACGGGCTCACCCACAGCGAGGTCGACGAGCTGGGCGAGACGATCCGGGCCGTCCGCGACCGGTTCGACCTCACGATCCTGCTGGTGGAGCACCACATGGCCATGGTGATGAAGATCTCCGACCACATCGTCGTGCTCGACTTCGGCCGCAAGATCGCCGAGGGGCGGCCCGACGACGTGCGCAACGACCCGCTGGTCATCGAGGCCTACCTGGGCGCGCCGGCATGAGCCTGCTCGAGCTGCGCGACGTGGCCGGCGGCTACGGCCCGGTCCGCGTCCTGCACGACATCGACCTGACCGTCGAGGAGGGCCACGTCGCCGTCGTGCTGGGCGCCAACGGCGCCGGCAAGACGACGACGCTGCGGGCGATCAGCGGCCTGCTCGACGTCGTCACCGGTGACATCCGCTTCGCCGGCACCTCGCTGGTCGGCAGGTCGCCCGAGGCGATCGCCCGCATGGGCGTCGCCCACGTGCCCCAGGGCCGCGGCACCTTCGCCGACCTCACCGTCGAGGACAACCTGCGCATCGGGGCGATCAACCGCCGCGACCGCGACGTCGAGCGCGACCTCCGCCACTGGCTCGAGGTGTTCCCCCGGCTGGGCGAGCGCCGCGACCAGGAGGCCGGCAGCATGAGCGGCGGCGAGCAGCAGATGCTCGCGCTGGCCCGAGCGATGATGGCCCGCCCGAAGCTGCTGCTCCTCGACGAGCCGTCGCTGGGCCTCGCCCCGCTCGTCACCCGCGAGCTGTTCGACCGGCTCGCCGAGCTCAACCGCGAGGAGGGCCTGACCATCCTCGTCGTCGAGCAGAACGCCAACCTCGCGCTC
>DATGPY010000270.1:0-3035 GCA_035304465.1 Acidimicrobiales bacterium
CGGGTGCGGTTGAGCGCGGCGTCGATGACGTCGCCGAGGACGGCGCTGGCGGTGGGCGAGCCGCCGGCGCCCCGGCCGTAGAACATCAGGTCGCCGACCGCAGCGCCCTCGACGAAGATGGCGTTGAAGCTGTCCCGCACCGACGCCAGCGGGTGGTCGGCCGGCACCATCGCCGGGTGGACACGGACGGCGACCTCGCCGGCCTCGCCCTCGGGCCCCTCGACCTGCTCGGCGATGGCCAGCAGCTTGATGACGTAGCCCATCTTGCGGGCGTACGCGATGTCGGCGGTCGTGATGCCCGAGATCCCCTCGTCGTGCACGTCGCCGGCGACGACCCGCACGCCGAAGGCGATCGAGGCGATGATCGCCGCCTTGGCCGCGGCGTCGTGGCCCTCGACGTCGGCGGTGGGGTCGCGCTCGGCGTAGCCGAGCTGCTGGGCCTCGGCGAGGGCGTCGGCGTAGGAGACGCCCTCCTCGGTCATCCGGGTGAGGATGTAGTTGGTCGTGCCGTTGACGATCCCCATGATCCGGTCGATGCGCTCGCCGGCCAGCGACTCGCGCAGAGGCCGGATGAAGGGGATGCCGCCGCCGACCGCCGCCTCGAACAGGAGGTCGACGCCGGCCGCCTCGGCGGCGGCGAACAGCTCGGCGCCGGCGACGGCCAGGAGCTCCTTGTTGCCGGTGACGACCGGCTTGCCGGCCTTCAACGCCGCCAGCACCAGCTCTCGGGCGGGCTCGACGCCGCCGATGAGCTCGACCACGAGGTCGACGTCGGGGTCGACCACGACCCCGGGGGCGTCCAGGGTGAGCACCCCGTCGGGCAGCTCGACGGGCCGCTCCTTGGCGAGGCTGCGCACCGCCACCCGGGCGATCTCCAGGCGCAGGCCGGTGCGGGATGCGATGGCGTCGCTGCGGGTACGGACGAGATCGACGAGGGCGGAACCGACGTTGCCGCACCCGAGCAGGCCGATCCGGACGCGTTCGGGGGTCACGACAGGCCATGCTACGGCCGCCACGGAAGGTCGACGAAGACGGAGGGCCGAGGCAGGCATGACCCCCCGAGCACCCGAGAGCACCCGATGACCGCCCTGACCCTGGAGGTGGTGGACGACGACGCCGGCCTGGTCGAGCTGCGCCCGGCCTGGGACGAGCTCGCCGCCGCGGACCCCGACCCGAACGTCTTCCTCACCTGGCCCTGGACGCACACCTGGTGGGAGCACTTCGGCGCCGGCCGGCCGGGCAGCCGGCTGCACGTCGCCGTCGTGCGGGACGGGCACCGGGTCGTCGCCATCGCCCCGCTGCACCTGGCCCGGGTGGGCGTCGGCCCGCTGCGGGCCACGGTCGTCCAGCGGATCGCCCACGACGCCGGCGACTACGGCGGCGTGCTGCTCGCCCCCGGAGCCGACGCGGCGGTCGGCGTGCTGGTCGACCACCTGGGCGCGCTGCTCCACGGGGACGCCACCGTGGTCGTGCTGTCGCGGCTGGCCAGCGACGCCCGCTTCACCGCCCTGCTGGGCGACGAGCTGGTGCGCCGGGCGGCGACGATCGAGCCGGTCGTCACCGAGCTGGGCGGCACGTGCCTGTACGTCGACGTCCGCGACGGCTACGACCTGGCGAAGAAGGCGAAGAAGCACAAGATCCGCCAGCGGCTGCGCCGGCTGGAGGAGCAGCACGGCGAGGTCGCCTTCGTCCGCCACACCGGCCCGACCCTCGAGGAGGGCCTCGAGCGCTTCGTGGCGCTGCACGACCGGCGTTGGGCCGAGCTCGACGAGCCGATGCAGGGGCTCATGGCCGGGGAGGCCGGCCGGGCCTTCTTCCTGGACGCCCTCCGGGCGCTCGACGCCACCGGCCAGCTCGTGCTCCTGACCGTCGAGGCGGGCGGTGAGCCGGTGGCGGTCGAGCTGGACCTCGTCCACGGCCGGCGCCAGTTCCTGTTCAAGGGCGCCTTCGACCCCCGCTACTCGGCCTTCAGCCCCGGCCAGCTCCTGCACCACAAGGTGTTCGAGGACGGGCTGGCCGCCGGCATCGAGGTGTTCGACTTCTGCCGGGGCGACGCCCAGTACAAGCGGCGGTGGGCCGACCAGGAGCGCCACCTGTCGACGGTCGTCCTCAGCCGCCCGGGGCCGCAGGGCGCGCTGGCCCGTCAGCGGTACCGGCTGGCGCTGGCGGCCGAGCGCCGGGTGCGGCGCCGCCGCGGCGGCTGAGCCGGCTCAGGGGTCGACGTCGAGGCGCAGCAGGTCGTCGAGCGTCTCGCGCCGCACGACCAGCCGGGCGTCGCCGCCCCGGACGAAGACGACGGCCGGGCGGGGCACCTTGTTGTAGTTGGAGCCCATGGAGTGGCCGTAGGCGCCGGTGACCGGCGTGGCCAGCACGTCGCCCACCCGCAGGTCGGCGGGCACGTGGGCGTCCCGCACCAGCAGGTCGCCCGACTCGCAGTGCTTGCCCACGACGGTGACGACCCGGGGCCGGGGCGCCGACACCGCCCGGGGCAGGAAGGCCTCGTAGCCGCTGCCGTAGAGCACCGGCCGCGGGTTGTCGCTCATGCCGCCGTCGACGGCGACGTAGGTGCGCACGCCGGGGATGTCCTTGATGGTGCCCACTGTGTAGAGCGTGACGGCCGCCCGCGCGGCGATGGCCCGGCCGGGCTCGGCGGTCACCCGGCTGCGGATGCCGGCCTCGAGGCAGGCGTCCTGCACGACCCGTCCCCACTCGCTGATGGTCGGCGCCTCCTCCCCCACGACGTAGGGGACGCCGAGGCCGCCGCCGATCGACAGCTCGGGCAGGTCGAGGTCGCGCACCCAGGGCGCGACGACCGCGATGGCCTGGCGGAAGAAGTCGGCCACGAAGATCTGGCTGCCGATGTGCAGGTGCACGCCGACCAGGTCGGCCGCGGGCGAGGACGCCACCCGCTCGACGGCCCGGTCGAGGTCGCCGGAGGCGACGCCGAAGCCGAACTTCGAGTCGATCTGCCCGGTCTGGACGAACTCGTGGGTGTGGGCCTCGACGCCGGGCGTGGCCCGCAGCAGCACGCGGGG
>DATGPY010000271.1:0-3265 GCA_035304465.1 Acidimicrobiales bacterium
CTCGTGCCGTTCCCGGAGGACGACCCCAACGACGACATCCCGCCGCCCGAGGACGACGAGCGCCCGTGCGAGGAGACCCTCGACGACGAGCTCGCCGACCCCGAGTCCCTGCCCAACCCGCTGATCTGGAACCCGCGCGGCAACCGCGTCGTCGGCAACGTCGTCGAGGACTCGCGGCTCGCCGACCTGGCCGTCGGTTCGCTCGAGGACGTCTCGGCGCTCGGCAACTGCTTCGCCGACAACACGTTCGACACCAGCGCACCGCAGGAGGTCGAGACGCTGGCCCCCTGCGAGGGCGAGGGCCGCGGCGACTGGTCCGCGGGCGCTCTCGACCTGGTGGCGCTGATCGCCGCGGAGCACCCGCCGTCCGGCGACTACAAGACGACGCCGGTCCCGGAGCCGCAGGAGAACATGCCGGACGCCGAGACCGCGCCCGCCCGCCCGGCGGTGGGCATGCCGCCGGAGGTCGACCTCGACGCCATCGAGGTGCCCGAGCGGCCGTGACGGCGCGCCGCCGGTGCCGCTGGCTGGCGGTGGCCGCCGCCCTGGCCCTGGTGGCCGGGTGCGGCGGCCCCGGCGACGGCGACACCCCGGCGGGCGGTGCCGCCCCCGGGGAGGCGCGGCTGTCGCCCACCGACCCCGGGCCGCAGGGGCGGGTGCCGCAGTTCGTCGTCGAGTGCACCTTCAGCCACACGGCGCCCGACGACCCGATCATGCACCCCGGCCACAGCGGCCGGTCGCACCAGCACCTGTTCTTCGGCAACACGACCGCGGACGCCGACTCGACGGCCGAGAGCCTGGCCGAGGGCGACACGACCTGCGACCAGAAGCTCGACCTGGCCTCGTACTGGGCGCCCGCCCTCTACGACCACGGCGAGCTGGTCGAGCCGATCACCTCGGTCGCCTACTACCGGCCGGGCGTCGGCGTCGACCCCAGGGACCTCCGGCCCTACCCGTTCGGCCTGAAGATGATCGGCGGCGACCAGGTCGCCGAGGAACCGCAGCCGCTCGACGTCGTCGCCTGGTCGTGCGGCACCGGCTCGGAGCGGTCGCCGACCCCGCCGACCTGCCCGGAGGGGCGGCCACTGCGGCTGGCGGTCAGCTTCCCCGACTGCTGGGACGGCGAGAACCTCGACAGCGAGGACCACGTGTCCCACATGGCCCGCAGCGAGGATGGCGTCTGCCCGGACAGCCACCCGGTCCCCGTGCCCCAGCTGCTGTTCACGATCACCTGGCCGATCACCGGCGAGGGCCACGACCTGTCGCTGGCGTCGGGGTCCCTGCTCACCGGCCACGCGGACTTCTTCAACGCCTGGGACGAGGACAAGCTGCGCGCCGAGGTCGAGCAGTGCCTCCACCGGGGCGTGACCTGCGGCGTCGCCAGCAACCGCATCTGAGGGTGGCCAGCGCCGCTCGAGAATGACAGTCTGTTCGGTCGTGGTGCCCCGCCCGCCGCCTGCCGGGGGGCGGCGGGCGGCGCACCCGCACCACCCCGACGGCCCCCCTCAGGCCGTCGCCGGGGGCCGCACGTAGTCGCGGGCGTAGGCCGGCACGGGGACGCCCGGCACCAGGTCGTCCGCCGGCACCGGCGAGCCGGCCACCGTGGACAGCGGCACGACGCCGGCCCACACCGGCAGGTCGAGGTCGGCCTCCTCGTCGACCGGCCCGCCGGTGCGCACCTTGAGCGAGCACTCGTCGACCGGCAGGGCCAGCACCATCGTCCGGCGCAGCTCGACCTCGTTCGGCGGCCGGGCGTCGAGCGAGCGGCCGGGCACGACGTGATCGACGAAGCGGTCCAGGGCGGCCCGGCGCTCGTCCAGGTCGTCGATGCGCACCGCCCGGCCGAACAGCACGACCGAGCGGTAGTTCATCGAGTGGTGATAGGCCGAGCGGGCCAGCACCAGGCCGTCGACGAGGGTCACGGCGACGCACACGTCGGCCTCGGCGGCGCCCCGCATGAGCCGGCTGGCGACCGATCCGTGCAACAGCACGCGGTCGCCGTCGAGGGCGTAGAGCATCGGGATGACGACGGGCCCGGTGTCGGTGGCGAGCCCGACGTGGGCCACCAGCCCCTCGCGCAGCACGGCGAGCGCGGCGTCGCGCTCGTAGACGGCGCGGTGGGCGGCCCGCCGCACGGTCGTGCGGGCCGACGGCGGGGCGGGCGGCCGGGACGAGGTGGGCGATGCGGTGGTGGTCACCGCGCGCAGGCTACGAGCGGGGCGCGCCGCGCCGGGACCGGGTTTCGCGCCGGGCTCCCGTCGTCTGCGTCGACGCCGGCGCCGGCGCTAGACGTCCACGTAGACGAAGCCGTAGGCCTCGTCTCGGTGGGGGATGCCGGTGGCCCGCAGCGCCGGTCCCCAGTCGCCGGTGACCTCGGGGTTGCTGTCCTCCATGCCGTGGTCGGCGACGAGGAAGAACG
The DNA here is from genome assembly GCA_035304465.1 of Acidimicrobiales bacterium. Classification (GTDB taxonomy): domain Bacteria; phylum Actinomycetota; class Acidimicrobiia; order Acidimicrobiales; family VFJN01; genus ZC4RG19. Next base: position 2,420 of record DATGPY010000271.1, read on the forward strand.
CCGTGCGGTCCCACACGCCGGCCCGCTCGACGGCGTCGAGGATCCGGCCCAGCCGGGCGTCGCTGTCGTGGATGCTCGCCCGGGCGATGTCGGCGTAGGGGCCGCTGTGGTGGAACGCCGCGTCGGTCAGCGTGAAGTTCACGAACGTGAACCGGGGCACCGGCCCGCCGTCGGCGGCCCGCCCGTCCCGGGCGCCGTCCCACACCTCGAGGGCCTGCTGCAGGCCGAGGTGGTCGATCTGGGACGAGATCGCGTAGGACTTCTCCGGCCGCACGAACCGCTCGGTGGCGAAGGGCAGGTCCTCCGGCCTCGGCGGCCGGGCCAGCCGGCCGCCGCTGCGCAGCACCTCGAAGGTGGAGTCGTCGGCGCCCACGTCGCAGGGCTCGTTGACCGAGACCGTGCGCGACCCGGGGAAGGCCCGGTGGATCGCCTGGTGGAGCGTCTCGACCGCCGGCGACAGCGACCGCATCGACCACGGCCAGGTCTCGGGCGAGTTGGTGATGATCTGCCGGCCCTCGACCCGGTCGTACCAGGCGTTGTGGAGGACGCCGTGGTGGCCGGGGTGGGCGCCGGTGAGGATGGTCGTGTGGTTGGCCAGCGTCACCGAGGGCAGGCTGGCCATGGCGCCGTGGGCCAGCCCGGTGCCGGCAGCGAGCAGGCGGGCGAGGTTGGGCACCTCGCCGGCGGACAGCATGTCGTAGAGGACGTTGGCGTTGGTGCCGTCCCACAGGAAGCCGACGAGGTGCTCGGGCGGCCGCGCGTGCGGGTCGAGCAGCTCGGTCAGCACCCTGCCGTCCTGGCGGGCCAGCAGCGCCTCCGGGTCGGGCTCGCCGGTCGGGCCGGTGC
>DATGPY010000272.1:0-2168 GCA_035304465.1 Acidimicrobiales bacterium
CGGGGTCGCCCACCGTGCCGGCCGGCACCCCCTCGGCCGCCCGCGCGGTGTCGCCCCGGTAGAGCGCCCGGAGCCGGTCGGTGGCGTGGAGGCCGGGCTGCACCGAGTTGACGGTCACGCCCTTCGGCGCGACCTCGAGCGCCAGCGTCTTGAGGAAGCCGGTCACGCCGGCGCGGGCGGTGTTGGAGAGGATGAGCTGGGGGATGGGCTGGCGGACCGACACCGAGGTGATCGCCACCACCCGTCCCCAGCCCCGCTCGCACATGGCGGGCACGGCGGCGTCGCACATGGCCACGGTCGACAGCAGGTTCAGCTCGAGGGCCGGCGCGTAGGCGTCGAGAGGGGTGGAGGCGAAGTCCCCCGCCGGCGGCCCGCCGGCGTTGGGCACGAGGATGTCGACCTGGCCCAGGGCGTCGACGGCGGCCTCGACGAAGCCGCGGGCACCCTCGACCGTCGACACGTCGGCGACGATCGGGACGGCCCCCTCGATGGTCGCGGCCGCCGCCTCGATGCGCTCGCGGTCGCGGCTGCAGATGGCAACCCGCACGCCCTCGGCGGCGAGCGCCCGGGCCGCCGCCAGCCCGAGCCCGGACGAGGCGCCCGCGACCGCGGCGGTGCGTCCGGCGATCCCCAAGTCCATGGCCGGACCCTACTGCGCGCCGGCACGGGCCCCGTGCGGGACAGCGGGCCCCGTGCGGGAGAGGGGGTGTGGACGATCCGCCACCCGAGGTCGACCTCTCGATCGAAAGCTCGTGGTCGACGCTCGGGGAGGCGACCAGCCTGGTGGGCGAGGGGGGACTTGAACCCCCACGTCCTTTCGGACACTGGCACCTGAAGCCAGCGCGTCTGCCAATTCCGCCACTCGCCCGAGCAGCAAGGCCGTGACGATAGCGCGGTGTCCGCAGGATCCACCAACGCCGGGCCCGGGCCCCGTGGCCGCGGCCGGCACCCGACAGGGTGAACGACGGAGCGCACCGGTAACCTGCCCACTCGTGGCGATCCGTGGTTTCGAACGGCGGTTGGAACGCATGGTCGAGGGCGCGTTCGCCCGCGCCTTCCGGTCGAGCATCCGACCCGTCGAGCTCGCCCGCCGCCTGGCCCGGGAGATGGACGACCACGTCTCGGTCGGCGTCCGTGGCCAGCCGGTGGCCCCGAACCACTTCACCGTCTACCTGTCGCCGGGCGACCACCAGGAGTTCGGGGAGGTCCAGGACGCGCTGCGGCGTGAGCTGGCCGACGCCGCCCGGGCCCACGCCCGCGACGAGGGCTACGGGTTCATGGGCCCGGTCCAGGTCGAGGTGGTCGTCGACGAGACCTTCGGCACCGGGTGGTTCGAGATCGAGGGCCGCTTCCGCGAGGGCGCCGGCGGCGCCGGCGCCGGCAGCCTGGTGCTGCCGACCGGCGACCGGTTCACGCTCGAGGAGCACATCGTCAGCATCGGCCGGCGGCCCGAGTGCAACATCGTGCTCGCCGACCCCAACGTCAGCCGCAACCACGCCGAGATCCGCCCGTCCGGCGACGGCTTCCTGCTGGTGGACATGGGCTCGACCAACGGCACGAAGGTCAACGGTGTGCGCATCACCCAGCACCTGCTCGAGGACGGCGACGAGATCACCTTCGGCAACACGCGGATGCGCTTCGAGGCCAGCTGACCGACGGCGCCGCCCACCCGTGCGGGGCGGCGGACCTCCCCGCTACCGATAATCTCCGGCCCGGTGCCCGACCAGCTGCTGAACCTCCTCAAGCTGTTCCTGCTCGTGCTGCTGTACCTGTTCTTCCTGCGCGTGCTGCGAGCGGTCTGGACGGAGGTCAACGTTCCCCGATTCGCCGACACCCCGGCGGCGCCGGCGGCCCGCCCCCGCGGTCGCGGCCGGCGCGCCGATCGCCCGGCACGGGGCACCCCGAAGCTCAAGGTCGTCGACCCGCCGGCGCTCCGGGGCCGGACCTACGTCCTCGACGACGAGGTCACCCTCGGGCGGGCGGCCGGCTGCCAGGTGCCGATCGAGGACGCCTACGCCAGCCAGGTGCACGCCCGGGTCTTCCAGCGCGACGGCCACTGGTACGTCGAGGATCTCGGCTCGACGAACGGCACCTACTTGATCCGGCGGCGGGTGGCCGGTCCCATGGTGATCAAGCGGCGTGACAAGCTGCAGATCGGCAACACCGTG
>DATGPY010000273.1:0-2683 GCA_035304465.1 Acidimicrobiales bacterium
CCCCCGCCTGAAGTTCCAGTGCCAGCACGTCGAGCTGCTCGACGAGGTCTGCTACGACTTCCCCGAGCTGGTGCTCGTCACCCGCCACGGCTGCGAGCCCTGGACCGACCTGGCCGTGAAGCTCATGCTCAAGTGGCCGAACCTGTACTACTCGACCAGCGCGTTCGCACCGAAGTACTACCCGCAGGCCATCGTCGACTACGCCAACACCCGGGGCGCCGACAAGGTCATGTACGGCGGGTACTTCCCGATGGGCCTCTCGCTCGAGCGCATCATGACCGAGATGCCGAACGTCGGCTTCAAGGACCACGTCTGGCCGAAGTTCCTGCGCGAGAACGCCGCCCGGGTGCTGGGCCTCTGACCGCCGGTCCTCCGCCATGGCCAGCACGCCGGGGGCGCCGCAGCCGGTCGAGACGATGACGCCGGCCCAGCTCGAGCGGCGCCGGCGCGTGCTGGACGCCGTCATCGAGCTGGTGGCCGAGGGCCGCGTCGACGACATGGCGATGAAGGACGTCGCCGAGCGCTCGGGCGTCGCCCTCGGCACGATCTACCGGTACTTCGCGTCGCGGGACCACCTGGCGGCGGCGGCGCTCGCCGAGTGGGCCCGGTCGCTCGACGCCCGCGCCGGCCTCGCCGGGGCGGGCGCGGGCGGGACGCAGGCGTCGATGTCCGACCGGCTGGTCGCCATCCTCCGGCGGGCCGTGCGGGCCTACGAGCGGCAGCCGGCCTTCGCCCGGCTGCTCATCCTGGCCGCCACCTCCACCGACCCCCACGCCGGGGCCTGCTACGCCGACATGGGGGCGTCGGTCTACGAGGTGCTCGGCACGGCGCTCGACGAGCTCGCGCCCGAGGACCGGCGGCGGGTCCTCGACGTCGTCGGCGCGGTCTGGTACCAGGCGATGATCGAGTGGGTGAACGGCCGCAAGAGCGCGACCGACGTCCACGAGGCGGTCGAGTCCGCCGCCCGGCTGGTCCTCGCCGGGTTCGAGCGCCCACCCGTGCCGCCCGCCGCGGTGACCTAGCCTGCGCCCGTGGCCGAGACGCGCCTGCGGGTCGCCCAGCTCAACGCCGGGTCGCTGCTCGAGCCCGGGTGGGACGAGCGGCGCCACGTCGTCGTCGCCTGGCTCGAGCACCTGCAGCCCGACGTCGTCTGCCTCCAGGAGGTGTGGCGCGACGGGCGGGGCACCGACACGGCCGGCTGGATCGTCGACGCCATGCCGGAGGCCGGCTGGCACTGGTGCTTCGGCGGCGCGCCGTTCCACCCGGACCTCTGGCCCGACCCGAGCCTCGAGTTCGGCTCCGCCATCCTGTCCCGCTGGCCGATCGAGGCCCACGCCTACCACCGGCTGCCCACCGCCGCTGCGGGCGACGGCGCGCTCGTCGACCGGGTGCCCTGGGAGCTGCTCCACGCCCGCACCGCGGGTCTGGACGTCTTCTCCACCCACCTGGCCGCCGCACCCCAGGACGGCCTCCACCGCGTCCGGCAGGTGCTGGCCATCGACGAGATCGTGCGCGACGTGCGGGGCGACCTCGACGACGTCGCCGGCGTGGGCCACCAGCGGGAGGCGATGCCGCCCATCCTCTGCGGCGACTTCAACGCCGAGCCCGACAGCGACGAGATCCGTTTCCTCTGCTCGCTGACCGCGCTGGAGGGGCGCACCACCTACTGGCAGGACGCCTGGCGGGTGGCCGGCGAGGGGCCGGGGTTCACGTCCGACTGGCGTGACAACCCGCTGGCCGGGGCCATCAACGTGCCCCGCAAGCGCATCGACTACGTGTTCGTCGGCGACCCGTTCATGCGCCGGGGCGGCGCCGGTCGGGTGCTGGCCGCCGAGCTGGCGTTCGGCGCGTCGCTGACGGGCATGCCCGCCAGCGACCACCTCGGCCTCGTCGTCGACGTCGCCTGGCCGCAGCGCTCGGGCTGACGGCCGGCCGGTGCCGGCCCCTCGGTCAGTCGAGGTCGACCCGGCGGCGGCGCCGGCGGGCCCAGAGCACCTCGGCCGCCTGCCCGAGCAGCGCGCCGAGCACGAGCGTGACGAGCAGCCCGACCCACAGGCGGGTGGTGACCTCGAAGACGAGGAAGTTCAGCTCGATGCGGTCGTTGTTCTGCACCACCAGCAGGACGGCGGCGACGATGGCCAGGCCGGCCAGGGCCAGCCGCACGGCCCGCCGCGGGTCGATGCGCCGCTCGGGTGCGCCGAAGGGGTCGGATCGGCCCCCGGTCGTGTGCTCCACGGTGCGCAGCGTAGCGGCCGGTCGGCCGCCGGTCACCGACGCTCGTAGCGGGGCGGGCGGTCCTGGGCGCGGGCCTCGCGCATCTCGCGCAGGTCGCGCGAGCCGAGGACCATCGTCTGCGACACGAGCTCGCGCCCGAGCGTGCCCCGCACCCCGGTGGCCGCCAGTGCCTGCACGTGCTCCCGCACGAGCCGCACGGCGAGGGGCGGGCGCGCCGCGATGCCGCGGGCCAGCGCCAGCGCGGCCTCGTCGAGGTCGTCGTCGGGGACGACCTGCGACACCAGCCCGAGCCGGAGCGCCTCGGCCGCCGTCACGTGCCGGCCGGTGAGGGCGAGCTCCAGTGCCAGCGACGAGCCGCCCACCTCGAACAGCTTGGCCACGCCGGCCGAGTCGGGGACGAGCCCGTGGTCGATGGCGGACAGCGCCATCTTGGCGCTCTCGCCCGCCA
>DATGPY010000274.1:0-2063 GCA_035304465.1 Acidimicrobiales bacterium
CCGGGTCCTGCTGGACGATGTCGAAGAACGACGACAGGCGGTCGACGTCGTGGAACTGGCGGGCGAGCGTGGCGGCGAGGTCGAAGCGGAACCCGTCCACGTGCATCTCGGTGACCCAGTACCGCAGGCTGTCCATGATCAGCTGCAGCGTGTGGGGGTGGGCCATGTTGAGGCTGTTGCCGGTGCCCGTCGTGTCGTAGTAGTGCGCGCGGTCGTCGGGCACGAGCCGGTAGTAGGCGGCGTTGTCGATGCCCTTGAACGAGAGCATCGGCCCGAGGTGGTTGCCCTCGGCCGTGTGGTTGTAGACGACGTCGAGGATCACCTCGATGCCCGCCTCGTGCAGGGCCTTGACCATGGCCTTGAACTCCTGCACCTGCGAGCCGCCGGACCCCGAGGACGAGTACTCGTCGTGGGGGGCGAAGAAGCCGATCGAGTTGTAGCCCCAGTAGTTGCGCAGCCCCCGCTGGACCAGCGCGTAGTCGTGAACGAACTGGTGGACCGGCTGCAGCTCGACCGCGGTGACCCCGAGCGAGGTGAGGTACTCGATCGCGACCGGGTGGGCGAGGCCGGCGTAGGTGCCCCGCAGCGGCTCGGGGATGCCCGGGTGGGTGGCGGTGAACCCCTTGACGTGCATCTCGTAGATGACCGTCTCGTGCAGCGGGACGTCGGGTGAGCGGTCGCCGCCCCAGTCGAAGTAGGGGTTGACCACCACGCACTTGGGCACGTGGGGGGCGCTGTCCTCGTCGTTGCGGCGGTCGGGGTCGTCGAAGTCGTGGGGGAAGCAGGCCGGGTGCCAGTCCACCCCGCCGTCGATGGCCTTGGCGTAGGGGTCGAGCAGCAGCTTGTTGGGGTTGCAGCGGTGGCCGCGGGCCGGGTCCCAGGGGCCGTGGACCCGGAAGCCGTAGCGCTGGCCGATGCCGACCCGCGGGAGGTAGGCGTGCCAGCAGAACCCGTCGACCTCGGTGAGGGGGATGCGCGTCTCGCCGCCCTCGTCGTCGAACAGGCACAGCTCGACGGCCTCGGCGACCTCGGAGAAGAGGGAGAAGTTGGTGCCGGCCCCGTCGTAGGTCGCGCCGAGCGGGTACGGGCGACCGGGCCAGACCTCGATGTCGTCGCTGGTCACAGGTTCTCCGCTCGTCGGCCGGGGTCGGGGGTGGCGGCGGGGGCCGGGCCGCCCGCCGGGTGCACGAGGTTAGAGGCAGCGGGCGCGGACGCAGAAGGCCGGGCGTCAGCCCCGCGGCGGGTGGGCCGCGAAGAACTCGGTGATCGTGCGGTTGAACGCCTCGGGCTGCTCGAGGTTGCAGACGTGCCCGGCGTCCTCCAGCACGACCACCTCCGCACCGCCCAGCTCCTCGGCGAGGGGCCGGGCGAAGTCGAGCGGGACGCTGCCGTCCTCGGCGCCCCACACGACGAGGGCGGGGATCCCGAGACCGGCGAGCTTCCCCCGGGTGTCGTGCTCGACGAGGGCGTCGACGGCCCAGGCCCAGCAGTCGGGGTCGTTCGAGGAGGACTCCCGCCGGTTGTCGCGGGCGACCTCCGGGCGCTCGGCGAGCGTCCGCCTCGCCCAGCCCCGGTCCTCGTCGCCGAGCAGCCCGGCCAGGGCCTCGAACCCCTGGGCGCGGACGAGCTCGGCGGCGGCGAGCAGCGCCTCCCGGGCCCGGCGGCCCGTGTGGGTGGAGGTGTCGCACAGCACCAGCGCGTCGACGAAGTCGGGCGCGGCGAGGGCGAGCTGCTGGGCCACCATCCCGCCCATCGACAGCCCGACGACGTAGGCGTGGTCGACGCCGAGGTGGCGGCAGACGGCCAGGGCGTCCTCCGCGAACAGGCGGGTGCTGTAGGGGCCCGGCACCCGCTGCGAGCGCCCGTGGCCCCGGTGCTCGACGACGATGCACCGGTAGCTGTCGCCGAGCATGTCGAGCTGGGGCTCCCAGTCGCGCCAGCACCCGCCGAGCCCGTGGAGGAACAGGATCGCCGGTCCGCTCCCCTCGTCGAGCACGTTGATCCGCACGTCGCCGATCTGCCGCAGCATCACTCCTCCTCCGGTGCCGGCGTCCCCTCAGACG
>DATGPY010000275.1:0-2041 GCA_035304465.1 Acidimicrobiales bacterium
CCTACTCCCTGCGCCAGACCTGGGAGGTCGACCTGCACCCGGAGGAGGCCTGCGGCGGCCCGCTCGACCTGCACCTCGCCCTCGAGGTCGATCCCCGGACGCTGCTGTCGTTCGAGGACCTGGTCAACAACCTGCCCGAGGACGACGACCCGCCCGACACCTTCCACTTCCCGCTCGTGTTCAACTGGGCGCTCCCACCGCTTCCCAAGGGGCCGGACCTGCTCATCCTGGCCACGGAGCTGGCCGGCATCGGCGGCACCGAGCTGCCGCTGGAGGTGTCGGCCATCGACTCGTACCCGTCGGTGACCGACGCGCCCGAGCGCAGCCTGGCCATCTCCTCGCGGATCGAGGTGTCGCTCGCCCGGGTGTTCCTCGGCCAGGAGCAGATGTGCGACGTGCTCGACACCTGCCTGGCGGTCAGCCGCTACCTCCTGCAGAACGCCGAGGACTGGCTGGGCGACAGCAGCGTCTGACCGGCGTGTGACCGACGACCCCGGCCGCGGCGGCCACGTCCGGTCGCCATCGCGCACCGCCCGGGTAAGACTGGCGCCGTGGCCCGGAGCATCTATGTCGCGTCCCTGGAGGGGCACTCCGGGAAGTCGCTCGTCGCCCTCGGCCTGGTCGACGCGCTCAGCCGGACGGTCGGCTCTGTCGGCGTGTTCCGCCCGATCACCCGGTCCGACGCGGGCGGCGACCACATGGTCCACCTGCTCGTCGGCCACGAGGGCGTCGACCTGGACTACGACCGCTGCGTCGGCGTCACCTACGACGACGTGCACGCCGACCCCGAGGCCGCGCTGGCGACGATCGTCGACCGCTACCGCGACCTCGACCGCTCCTGCGACGCGGTCGTCGTCGTGGGCTCCGACTACACCGACATCGCCGGCCCGACCGAGCTGACCTTCAACGCCCGGGTGGCCGCCAACCTCGGCGCCCCGGTGCTGCTCGTCGTCAACGGGTTCGAGCGCACGCCGGCGCAGGTCGAGCAGCTCGCCGAGATCGCCATCGCCGAGATCCGCCAGAGCCACGCCACGACCGTCGGCGTCGTCGCCAACCGCTGCGACCCCGACCGGCTCGACGCGGTCCGACAGCAGCTCGCCGGCCTCGGGCTGCCGGTGTGGGCGCTGCCCGAGGTGCCACTGCTCTCCGCGCCGTCGGTGCGCGACCTCGTCGGCGCGCTGGACGGCGACCTGCTGCTCGGCGACGACGAGATGCTCGACCGCGAGGCGGAGGACGCCCTCGTCTGCGGCATGACCACCGACCACGTCCTCGAGCGCCTGCGGGACGGCCAGGTGTGCATCGCCGCCGGCGACCGGACCGACGCCCTCGTCACCCTGGCGGCCGCCCACGCCGCCGAGGGCTTCCCCACCCTGGCCGCCGTCGTCCTCAACGGCGGCTACCGGCCGCCGGCCGTCGTGACCGACCTCGTCCGCGGGTTGACCCGCAGCCTGCCGCTGGTGCTCACCCCGCACGACACCTACACGACGGCCCGCCTGGTCGCCGCGACCCGGGGCCTGCTCACGCCCACCAGCCGGCGCAAGGTCGACACGGCGCTGGGGACCTTCGAGCGCCACATCGACGCGGACGAGCTGCTGCGCGTCGTCGAGGTGCCGCGCAGCGACGTCGTCACCCCGCTGATGTTCGAGTCGATGCTCATCGAGCGGGCCCGGGCCGACCGCCGTCGCATCGTGCTGCCCGAGGGCGACGACGATCGCATCATCCGGGCCGCGGCGACGCTGTTGTCCCGCGAGGTCGCCGACCTGGTCCTCCTCGGCGACGAGGCCGCCGTCCACCGGCGGGCCGCGCAGCTCGGCGTCCGCCTCGACGGCGCCCGGGTCGTCGACCCGGCCCGGTCGCCGCTGCTCGAGCGGTTCGCCGCCGAGTACGCCCGGCTGCGGGCCCACAAGGGCGTCACCCCCGAGCGGGCGCTCGACATCGTCCAGGACGTCTCGTTCTTCGGGACGATGATGGTCCACACGGGCGAGGCCGACGGCATGGTGTCGGGCGCCGCCCACACCACGGCCAACACGATCCTCCCCGC
>DATGPY010000276.1:0-22353 GCA_035304465.1 Acidimicrobiales bacterium
GGTACGAGCCGCGGTAGCCCTCGACGCCCGTCCAGAAGAACCCGTTGCGGGTGTAGTTGCGGGCGGTCATGTTCTCGATGGCGACGCCGTCGGCGCCGGTCACCCGGATGCCGTTGTCCAGCTCGAACCCGCCGTCGAGGATGACCTCGTTCCGGTCGAGCCCCCGGATCGTCAGCATGTCGGTCGTGACGTCGACCGCCTCCTCGTAGACGCCGGGCTCGACGAGGATGAGGTCGCCCGGCTCGGCGGCGTCGACGGCCTCCTGGATGGTCTCGTGGTCGTCGGGCACCCGGATGGTGGTGCCCTCGGGCACGGCGTCGTCGCCCGTGGCGCTGTCGTCGCCGTCGTCGTCGCTGCCGCAGGCGGCGGCGACGACCAGCGCGCTGGTCAGCAGCACGCCGAACGCTCGTCGGGACACGCTCATCGTCCTCCCCTTGTCTCCGTGGTGCATCCGGCCCGGCGAGGCGGGCGGCGGTCAGCGGCTCGGCACGGTCACTCGGCCACGACGACCGTGCCGACCATGCCGGCGGTCTTCGTGCCGTGGATCGAGCAGTAGTAGTCGTAGACGCCGGGCGACTCGAACGTGTACGAGTAGGTGTCCCCCGGCTCGAAGTCCTCGACCTCGACGCCCCACTCGTCGCCCTCGGTGGGCAGGACGTCGTGCTCGTTGCGGCCGTCGTTGCTCCAGGTGACCGTGGTGCCCGGCGCCACCTGGATGTTCTCGGGCCGGAAGAAGTTGTCCAGCGCCTTGACGGTGACCTCGCTGCCCTCGAGCACGACGACGTCGTCGGGCACCTCGGCCTCGGACCCGCCGTCGCCGCTCGACAGGTCGGTGTCGCCGTCGTCGCCACCGCACGCCGCGCCCACGCCGGCGGCGAGCAGGAGGGCGAGGAGGAGGCGGGCCGCGGAGCGGTGCATGGCCCGAGGGTAGGCCTCGCCTTACCCCGTAAGGCAACCCCCTGCGGACCGGGCGCGGCACGCGCCGAACGGGCGGCCGCGGCCCGCCGTCAGCCGGACGCGGAGGGCGGCGCGGGCGGGGTGACCGGACGGGCCCCCGCACCGAGGGCCTCGAGGTAGGAGGGCCACTCGTCGCCGCCGTGCACCTCGAGGGCCGCGCCGGTGACGTACCCGGCGAGCAGGGAGGACAGGTAGAGGCAGGCGCCGGCGACGTCGTCGGGCGTGCCGAGGCGCCGCATGGGCACGGTGGCGGCCACCCGGGCGACGGCGGCGGCGTCGCCGTAGACCTCGTGGACCTGCTCGGTGGCGATCAGCCCGGCGACGACCGCGTTGACCCGCACCCGCGGCGCCCACTCGACGGCGAGGGTCCGGGTGAGGTTGACGAGGCCGGCCTTGGCGGCGGCGTAGGCGGCGGCGCCGGGGGACGGGCGGGTGGCCGACACGCTGGCGATGTTGACGATCGACCCCCCGGCCTCCTGCGCCTGCATGACCCGGTTGGCGGCCTGGGCGACGGTGAACGGCGCGAGCAGGTTGAGGGCGACGACCTTCTCGTTGAAGCGGGGCGAGGCGGTCGCCGAGTCGACCGACGGCGCGCCGCCCGCGTTGTTCACGACGACGTCGAGGCGGCCGAACCGGTCGACGATGCCGTCGACCAGCGCCCCGACGGCCTCGGGGTCGCGCACGTCGCAGGCCACGAACAGCGGGCCGCCCTCCTCCTCGGGCGGGGTGCGGCCGCAGACGACGACCTCGGCGCCGGCGGCCCGGTAGGCGCCGGCGATGCCGCGCCCCACGCCCCGGGTGCCACCGGTGACGAGCACGACCCGGCCGCCGTGGTCGAGCGGTCCGGGGACGGACAGGGAGCCGGACAGGTCCGGCGCTGCGGGGTCGGATGGGTTGTCCACGATGCCTCCTCCGGCCTACCTTGCCACAGCAACCTGACACACCGTCAGATCGTCGCGGCGCGCGGCGTAGGGGAGCGAGGGGACGGCGACGATGCCCATCACGACCGAGATCCACGACGACGGGGTGGCCGAGGTGGTGGTCGACGTCCCACCGGTGAACGCGCTGCCCGTCGCCGGCTGGTTCGAGCTGGCGGGGGCACTGGAGCGGCTCGGGCGCGACCCCGCCGTGCGGGTCGTCGTCCTGCGGGCCGAGGGCCGGGGCTTCAACGCCGGCGTCGACATCAAGGAGATGCAGGCCACCGAGGGCTTCGACGCCCTCGTCGGGGCCAACCGCGGCTGCTTCGCCGCCTTCGCCGCCGTCTACGACTGCCCGGTCCCGGTGATCGCCGCCGTCCACGGTCACTGCCTGGGCGGCGGCATCGGCCTCGTGGGCAACGCCGACATCGTCGTCGCCTCCGACGACGCCACCTTCGGGCTGCCCGAGGTCGACCGGGGGGCGCTGGGCGCGGCCACCCACCTGGCGCGGCTCGTGCCCCAGCACAAGATGCGGGCCATGGTCTACACGGCCGCCACCGCCACCGCGGCCGAGCTGGCCGCGTACGGGTCGGTGCTGGCGGTCGTGCCACGCGACCGGCTGCGGGACACGGCGCTGGGCGTGGCCCGGGACATCGCGGCCAAGTCCCCGGCGGTGGTCCGGGCGGCGAAGGAGTCCCTCAACGGCATCGACCTGTGGGACGTGAAGCGCAGCTACCGCTACGAGCAGGGCTTCACCTTCGAGCTCAACCTCACCGGCGTCGCCGACGAGCACCGCGACGCCTTCGTGCGGGGCGGCAAGGACGCCCGCCCCGGGCCGGCCGGGGCGGAGGGCGGCCGGTGACCGGGACCGCTGCCGACAAGCTGATCAGCGTCGAGGAGGTCGTGGCCCGGCTGCGACCGGGCATGACCATCGCCATCGGTGGCTGGGCCAGCCGCCGCAAGCCCATGGCCGTCGTGCGGGCCATCGCCCGCAGCGACCTCCACGACCTGACCGTCGTCACCCACGGCGGCCCGGACCTCGGGCTGCTGTGCGCCGCGGGCAAGGTCCGCCGGGCGATCTACGCCTTCGCCTCGCTCGACACGATCCCGCTCGAGCCCCACTTCCGAGCTGCCCGCCAGGCCGGCGCGATCGAGGACGAGCCGCTCGACGAGGGCCTCGTCCACCTCGGGCTGCAGGCCGCCGCGTGGCGGGTGCCGTTCCTGCCGACCCGCGTCGGCCTCGGCTCCGACCTGCTGCGCGACAACCCCCGCCTCACGACCTTCACGTCGCCGGTCCCCGACGCCGACGGCGAGCACGAGCTGCTCGTCGCCATGCCGGCCATCCGTTTGGACGCCGCCATCTGCCACCTCAACGTCGCCGACCGGCGCGGCAACGCGATGTTCCTGGGCCCGGACCTCTACTGGGACGACCTCATGCTGCAGGCCGCCCCCACCGGGTGCCGGTTCATCTCGGCCGAGAAGGTCGTGGACACCGCCGAGCTCGCCGGCCACGGCTGCCTGCACCAGATGCGGATCAGCCGGATGATGGTCGACGGCGTCGTCCACGCGCCCGGCGGCGCCCACCCGACCTCGTGCGAGCCCGACTACCCCCGCGACGAGGCGGCACAGCGGGCCTACGCCGACGCCGCGGCCTCGCCCGAGGCGTGGGCCGCGTACCGGGCCGAGTGGGTCGACGTCCCCGAGGAGGAGTACCAGCGCAAGGTGCGGGAGGGACGATGACCGCGACGTCCGCCACCCGGGCCGAGGTCTGCGTCGTCGCGCTCGCCGAGTGCTTCCGGGGCGACGGCGAGATCCTCGCCAACCCGATCGGCACGATCCCGGTGATCGCCGGACGCCTGGCCCGGGCCACGTTCGAGCCCGACCTGTGCGTCACCGACGGCGAGGCCGCCCTCGTCGACAACGACGCGGCGTTCGTCGCCCCCGAGGACCGGGTCCTCGAGTACTGGAACCCGTACCGATCGATGTTCGACTGGGTGTGGTCCGGCCGGCGCCACGTCGTGATGGGCGCCAGCCAGCTCGACCGCTACGGCAACCAGAACCTGGCCGCGATCGGCGACTACGCGCGGCCCACGGTGCAGCTGCTCGGCTACCGGGGCGCGCCGGGCAACACCATCAACGACACGACCACCTACTGGGTGCCCCGCCACAGCACCCGGGTGTTCGTCGAGCGGGTCGACACCGTGACCGGCGTCGGCTGGGACCGGGCCGCCGCCCTGGGCCGGGCCGGGCGGTTCGTCGACGTCCGGCGGGTGGTCACCGACCTGGCCGTCCTCGACTTCGAGACGCCGGACAAGCGGATGCGCCTGCGGTCGGTCCACCCGGGCGTGACCGTCGACGAGGTCGTGGCCGCCACCGGCTTCGAGCTCGTCGTGCCCGACGAGGTGCCCACCTCCCGGCTGCCGACCGCGGAGGAGCTGCGCCTCCTCCGCGAGGTCATCGACCCCGAGGGCGCCCGCGAGCGCGAGGTCCCGACGCCCGCCTGAGGGCACGGTGGCGCTGGCGGCCCGGGAGCCCCGACCGTAGGCTGGCCCCATGTCTGACGCTCCGTCAGATTCCAGGGGGGACGACCGGTTGCGGACCCGGTTCTGCGACCTGGTCGGGTGCCGGCTGCCGATCGTGCAGACCGGCATGGGCTGGGTCTCGGGTGCCTCGCTGACCGCGGCCACCTCCGCCGCCGGCGGGTTCGGGATCCTCGCCGCGGTCACCATGACCCGCGACCAGCTGGCCGAGGCCATCGCCGCCGTCCAGGACCGCACCGACGCCCCCTTCGGCGTCAACCTCCGGGCCGACCAGCCCGACCTCGACGAGCGGGTCGACATGTGCGTGCGGGCCGGGGTGAGGCTCGTCAGCTTCGCCGGCGCCCCCACCAAGGACGCGGTCGCCCGCCTCCACGACGCCGGCGTGCTCGTCATGCCCACGGTCGGCGCCCGCCGCCACGCCGAGAAGATGCTCGACTGGGGCGTCGACGCCGTCATCGCCCAGGGCGGCGAGGGCGGCGGCCACACCGGCGCCGTCCCCACCTCGCTGCTGGTGCCCCAGGTCGTCGACGCCGTCGGCCACGCCGTCCCCGTGCTCGGCGCCGGCGGCTTCCACGACGGCCGGGGCCTCGTCGCCGCGCTCGCCTGGGGCGCCGACGGCGTCGCCATGGGCACCCGCTTCCTGCTCACCGCCGAGAGCCGGGTGCCCGAGGCGATCAAGGCCCGCTACCTGGCCGCCGGCGTCACCGACACGCTCGTGACCACCGCCATCGACGGCGCGCCCCAACGGGTCGTCCGCACCCCGACCGTCGACCGCCTGGCGCGGGCCTCTGCCCTGACCCGCCTCCCCCGGGCCCTGCGGGCCGCGCTCGCCTTCCGGCGGGTGACCGGCACGCCGCTGCGCGACCTCGTGCGCGAGGGCCTGGCCATGCGCCGCAACCAGTCGCTGACCTGGTCGCAGGTCGCCCTGGCGGCCAACGCGCCGATGCTGATCAAGGCGGCGCTGGTCGACGGCCGGCCCGAGGCGGGCGTGCTGCCCACAGGCCAGGTCACCGGCGTGATCGAGGACGTGCCCACCGTGGCCGAGCTGCTGGCGCGCATCACCGCCGAGGCGACGGCCACCCTCGACCGCCTGGGCGGCGAGCGGCGCGCCGCCGGACCGGCGGGCGAGGGGTGACCCGACCGCGCGACGAACGGGAGCCGACATGGACCTGACCTGGACCGACGAGGAGGAGGCCTTCCGGGCCGAGGCCCGGGCGTGGCTCGAGGAGAACCTCGCCGCCTGGTACGACGAGCACGGCGGCCCCGAAAACATCCGCTCCGGCGACACCCGGGAGGGCTTCGCCCAGCACCTCACCTGGGAGCGCCGGCTCCACGAGGGCCGCTGGGCCGCGGTGTCGTGGCCCGCCGCCTACGGCGGCCGCGACGCCTCCCTGTGGGAGTGGCTGATCTTCGAGGAGGAGTACTACCGGGCCGGCGCCCCGCCCCGCATCACGCAGAACGGCATCTTCCTGCTGGCGCCGACCGTGTTCGAGTTCGGCAACGAGGCCCAGCGGGCCCACGTCCTGCCCCGCATGGCCGCCGCCGAGGACCTGTGGTGCCAGGGGTGGTCGGAGCCGGACGCCGGCAGCGACCTGGCCGGCATCACCTCCCGGGCCACCCGGGTCGAGGGCGGCTGGCGCCTCGACGGGCAGAAGACCTGGACCACCCGGGGCGCCTTCTGCACCCACCTGTTCGGCCTGTTCCGCACCGACCCGGAGGCCGAGCGCCACCGCGGGCTCAGCTACCTGCTCGTCCCGCTCGACCTCGACGGCGTCACCGTCCGGGGGTTCGGCCGGCTGGACGGCGACGAGGGCTTCGCCGAGGTGTTCTTCGACGGCGCCTTCCTGCCCGACGACGCCATCCCCGGCGGCGTGCTGCTCGGCGAGGAGGGCGAGGGCTGGCGGGTGGCCATGGCCACCACCGGCTCGGAGCGGGGCCTGACGCTGCGCTCCCCCGGCCGGTTCCTCGCCACGGCGCACCGGCTGGTCGAGCTCTACCGCGAGCGCCCGGCACCCCGCCTGCGGGAGCGGCTGGTCGACGCGTGGATGCGGGCCGAGGCCTACCGGCTGTTCACGCTCGAGACCGTCACCCGCCTCGCCGGCGGCGCCGTCATGGGGCCGGAGAGCTCGATCAACAAGATCTGGTGGTCGGAGCTCGACTGCGACCTCCACGAGATCGCCCTCGAGCTGCTCGGCCCCGACGCCGAGCTGGAGGGCCGGTGGTCGAAGGGCTGGCAGTTCGCCCTCTCGGGCCCGATCTACGCCGGCACCAACGAGATCCAGCGGAACATCGCGGCCGAGCGGGTGCTCGGCCTGCCCCGGAGGTAGGTGGGGTGCGCTTCGGCTTCGACGACGACCAGGTCGCCTTCCGGGACGCGGTGCGCGAGCTGCTGGAGAAGGAGTGCCCGCCCGCGGCCGTGCGGGCCGCGTGGGAGGCGCCGCCCGGCGAGCTGGACCGCACGGTCTGGGACCGCCTGACCGAGATGGGGGTGCTCGCCACCCTCGCGCCCGCGGAGGCCGACGGGCTCGGCCTCGACGAGCGGTCGCTGGTGCTCGTGCTCGAGGAGGCGGGCCGGGCCGCCCTGCCCCACCCGCTGGTCGACACCGCGGCGGTGGCCGCGCCCCTGCTGGCCGGCACGCCGTCCGGCGAGGGGCCCGGGCCCGCCGGTGTGCCCGACGCCCACGGCATCGGCATGGTGGCCACCGACCTCGGCGGCCCGTACGTCGCCTGCGCCGCCGACGCCGACTGGCTGCTGCTGCGCGACCCGGCCACCGGCGCGCTCCACCTCGTCGACCCCGCCACGGTCGTGCTCCGCCCCGTCGACACCGTCGACGGCGCCCGCCGGGCCGCGGCGGTCGACTGGCAGCCGGCCCCCGAGTCGCTCGTCACCGACGACCCGGCCGCGATCGAGCTGGCCCGCGACCGGGGCGCGTTCGGCGCCGCCGCCGTGCTGGTCGGCCTCGCCCAGCGGATGCTGGACATGACCGTCGCCTACGTGTCCGAGCGCCGGCAGTTCGGCGTGCCGGTCGGGTCCTTCCAGGCCGTCAAGCACCGACTCGCCGACGCGCTGAAGGAGCTGGCCTTCGCCCGCCCCGCCGTCCACCGGGCCGCGCACTCGCTCGCCACCGGCGCCGAGACCCGCAGCCGCGACGTCGCCATGGCCAAGGCCATGGCCTCGGACGCGGCGCGCTTCGTCGGCCGGCAGGCGCTGCAGTGCCACGGCGCCATCGGCTACACCGTCGAGCACGACCTGCACCTGTACCTGAAGCGCACGTGGGCGCTGGCCGCCGCCTGGGGCGATGCCGCCTGGCACCGCGAGCGCGTCGCCCGGGCGCTCGGCGTCTGAGGGCGCCCGGCCGCCGACCGACCCCGCCGACCGAACCGCCACCGACCTCGCCGACCAGGAGGAGACACGATGGCCGAGGCCTACATCGTCGACGCCGTGCGCAGCCCGGTGGGCAAGCGCGGCGGCGGCCTGGCGCAGATCCACCCCGCCGACCTCGGCGCCCACGCCATCCGGGCACTGGTCGAGCGCACCGGGATCGACCCCGCCGCCGTCGACGACGTGGTCTTCGGCAACGTCGACTCGATCGGCGGCCAGGCCGGCGACATCGCCCGCACCTGCTGGCTGGCGGCCGGCCTGCCCGAGCACGTGCCCGGCACGACCGTCGACCGGCAGTGCGGCTCGTCGCAGCAGGCCATCCACTTCGCCGCCCAGGCGGTCATGTCGGGGACGATGGACGTCGTCGTCGCCGGCGGCGTGCAGCAGATGTCGCAGATCCCCATCTCGGCGGCCATGACCGCCGGTCAGGCCTACGGCTTCGACGACCCCTTCACCGGCTCGTCCGGCTGGGTCGCCCGCTACGGCACCCAGGAGGTCAGCCAGTTCCGGGCCGCGGAGATGATCGCCGAGAGGTGGGACATCTCCCGCGACGACATGGAGGCCTACGCCGTCGAGTCGCACACCCGGGCGCTGCGGGCCCGGGCCGAGGGCCGGTTCGACCGGGAGATCGCCCCGCTCGCGGGCGTGACCGCCGACGAGGGGCCGCGCGAGCCGGACTGGGACAAGATCCGCTCGCTGCCACCGCTGCGGGAGGGCGGCCGGGTCACCGCCGCCTGCGCGTCGCAGATCTCCGACGCGTCCGCCGCGCTGCTGGTCGTCAACGAGCGGGGCCTGGCCGACCACGGGCTGACGCCCCGGGCCCGCGTCCACCACCTGTCGGTCCGGGCCGACGACCCCGTGTGGATGCTCACCGCGCCCATCCCGGCGACCGCCCACGCCCTCGAGCGCACCGGCCTCACCCTCGACGACATCGACCTCGTCGAGATCAACGAGGCCTTCGCCTCGGTGGTCATCGCCTGGGCGAAGGAGACCCACGCCGACATGGCCAAGGTGAACGTCAACGGCGGGGCCATCGCCCTCGGCCACCCGCTCGGCGCCACCGGCGCCCGGCTCATGACCACCCTGCTGCACGAGCTCGAGCGGACCGGCGGGCGCTACGGCCTGCAGACCATGTGCGAGGGCGGCGGCCAGGCCAACGTCACGATCGTCGAGCGCCTCTGACCGCACCGGACCGGCGCGCACCGCCGCGCCCGGTCCGGAAACCGCGACCACCGGTGCGGGGCGGGCGCTACCGTCGCGCCCCGTGCGCGACGCCGCCACAGCCTCCGGCCGGCCCGCGACGAGCGTCGAGCCCGTGCTGCACTGCCGCGGCCTGCGCAAGGCCTACGGCGAGCGCGTCGCGGTGGCCGACGTCGGGTTCGCCGTCGCACCCGGCGAGACCTACGGGCTGCTCGGCCCCAACGGCGCCGGCAAGACGACGACCATCTCGATGGTCTGCGGGCTGCTCCGCCGCGACGCCGGCGAGGTGACCGTCGCCGGGCGGCCGATGGGCCCCGAGGCCACCGACGCCAAGGCGGCCATCGGGCTGGTCCCCCAGGACGTCGCCCTCTACGAGGACCTCAGCGCCGCGGAGAACCTGCGGTTCTTCGGCCGCCTCCAGGGGCTGTCGGGCCGCGAGCTGGCCGACCGGGTCGCCGAGGTGCTCGAGGTCGTCGGCCTCGCCGACCGGGCCGCCGACCGGGTGGGTGAGTACTCGGGCGGCATGAAGCGGCGGGCCAACATCGCCGCCGGCCTGCTCCACAAGCCCCGCCTGCTCGTGCTCGACGAGCCGACCGTCGGCGTCGACCCGCAGAGCCGCAACGCGATCCTCGAGAGCGTCGAGGCCCTCGCCGACGAGGGCATGTCGGTGCTCTACACCACCCACTACATGGAGGAGGCCGAGCGGCTCTGCGACCGCATCGGCATCATCGACGAGGGCCGCCTGGTCGCGGAGGGCACCCGCCGGGAGCTCGTCGCCCAGCTGGGGGTGGGCGACCAGGTCGAGGTGACCGCCACCGGCGACCTCCAGGCGTTCGCCGCGGCCTGCGCCGAGCTGCCGGGCACCCTCGGCGCCGAGGCCCGCGCCGGCGGTGCCGTCGTGCGGGTCGAGCAGGGCAGCACCGCGCTGGCCCCGATCGTCGCCGCCGCCGAACGCACCGGCGTGGCGATCGCCGGCATCGAGGTCGTCGAGCCCGACCTCGAGGACGTGTTCCTCGCCCTCACCGGCAAGGCGCTGCGCGACTGAGATCGATGAGCCAGCTCCGGGCCGCCCTCGTGATCGCCGGGACCGACCTGCGGCGCCGGCTGCGCAACCGGTCGTTCCTCGTCCAGGGCGTCGTCGGGCCGGTCGTCCTGGCCATGATCATCAGCCTCGCCTTCGGCGGCGTGCACGACGACATCGAGGCCACGATCGGCCTGGTCGACGCCGACGGCTCGCCCGCCTCGGCGGCCTTCGTCGAGGCGCTGACCGGCGCCGACACCGGCGACCTCCGCTTCGTCGAGCTCGACTCGCCGGAGGAGGCCCGCCGCCGCGTCGACCGCGGCCTCGGCGCGGCCGTCGTCGTGCCCGAGGGCTTCACCGACGCGCTGCGGGGCGACCAACCGCTCGACGTCGAGGTCCTCACCGACCCCGACGCGCCGATCTCCGCCGAGGTGGCCCGGGCCGTCGCCACCGGCTTCGCCGACCGGGCCGGCGCCGCCCGCCTCGCCGCGGCCACCGCTGCCGAGGTCGGCGAACGGGTCCCGAGCGACGACGTGCTCGGCGCCGTCGACCTGCCGCTCGAGGTGACCACCACCGGCACCGGCGGCGATGTCTCGCCCGCCGCCTACTTCGGCCCGTCGATGGGGCTGCTGTTCCTGTTCCTGTCGATGGGCAACGTGGCCCGCGACCTGCTGGCCGAGAAGCGGGTGCGGCTGCTCGACCGCATGCGGGCCGGGCCCGTCCGGGACGGGACGCTCGTCGCCGGCAAGGGCCTGAGCGTCGTGGTCATCGGCATCACCAGCCTGTGCGTCATCTGGGCGGTGACGACCTTCGCCCTCGGTGCCGACTGGGGGCCGCCGGTCGGGGTGGTGGCGGTGGTCCTCGCCGCCTCGCTGGCGGTGGCCGGCATCGCCGGGCTGATCGCCGCCCTGGCCCGCACCGACCAGTCGGCCGACGTGCTCGCCTCGATGATCGGCTTCGCCTTCGCCATGGTCGGCGGCGCCTTCATCCCCATCGGCTCGATGCCCGAGGGGTTGGGGCGGGTGGCGCTGCTCACCCCGATCGGCCAGGCGCTGCGGGCCTTCGCCGACCTGTCGGCCGGCAGCGGCGAGGTCGGCGCGGTCGTGCCCCAGATCGCCGCGCTGCTGGCCTGGGCGGTCGTGACCGGCGGTGTCGCCGCCTGGGCGCTGCCGCGGCGGGTGGGGGCGGGCTGATGGTCGCCCCCACCCGCGCCGACCGGCCGCCGGCGCCACCGCCCGACCCTGGCCCCACCCCCGCGCCCGCACCCGGCGCCGGCCGGGCGATCGCCGAGCTGGCGGCCAACGAGCTGCGGCGGGCGGCCCGCGACCGCACGTTCCTGTTCTTCAGCCTCGTGCTCCCGGTCCTGATCATCGTGCTGATCGGCACGGTCTTCGGCGAGGAGCACGACATGCCGGTCGCCGTCCTCGACGCCGACGGCTCGCCCGCCTCCCGGGCGATCGTCGAGGACCTCGACGCCGCCGAGGGCCTGCAGGTGGCGGACGCCGGCTCGGAGAGCGAGCTGCGCCGTGACGTCCGCACCGGGGCGGTCGCCGCCGGCGTCGTCGTGCCCGCCGGCTTCGCCGACGACCTCGCCCGGGGCGAGGCGACGGTCGAGATCGTCGCCGACCCCACCTCGAGCGCCACCGCCGCCGTGCAGGCGACGGTGCGGGCCGCGGTCGGTGACCACGCGCTGGTGGTCGCGGCTGCCCGCACCGCCGCCGAGGCGGGCGGCGCCGACGAGGAGGAGGCGGCCCGCACGGCCGCCCGGCTGGCCGACGAGCTGCCCGCCCCCGGCGTGACCATGACCTCGGTCGGCACGGACGACGAGCCCGAGGAGGGCAACTTCGACTACACGGCGCCCTCCAACCTGGTGCTGTTCACGTTCGTCAACACGGTGATGGCCGGGGCGCTGCTGGCGCTCGACCGCCGGCGCGGCATCGTGCGGCGGCTCCTCGCCACCCCGCACGGCACCGGCACGATCCTGGCCGGCATCGGCGCGGCCAAGCTCGGCATCGCGCTGGTCCAGTCGGTGCTCGTGCTGGCCATCGGCGCCCTGCTGTTCGACGTCGACTGGGGCACGCCCGTCGCCTACGTGCCGCTCATCGTGCTCTTCGCCATGGTCTCGGCCGCGGTCGGGCTGCTGGTCGGCTCGCTGGCGCGCGACCCCGACCAGGCCGCCGCCGTCGCCGTCCCCGCCGCCATCGGGCTGGGCATGCTCGGCGGCTGCATGTGGCCGCTCGAGATCGTCCCGCCGCTCATGCGGGCGATCGGGCACGTGGCGCCCCACGCCTGGGCGATGGACGCCTGGATCGACCTGGTCCTCGACGACGGCGGGCTGGCCGACGTCGCCGTCGAGCTCGCCGTCCTGGCCGGCTTCACCGCCGTCCTCGGCCTGCTCGCCGCCCGGCAGCTGCGCCGGGCACTGACCTGACCGGCCCGGCGACCGCACCGCGAGCCGCCGCCGGGCCCGCCGGACGAGCAGGCCGGGCGTCAGCCGAGCTTCGGCCGGGCCCGCTCGATGATGGCCCCGACGTCGACGCCCGGGGGCAGCGTGCCGAGCGCCAGGCCCTCGTCGCCGGTCAGCCGGGAGGCGAGGAACGCCTCGGCGACCGCCGGGTGCCCGTGCCGGACGAGCAGGCTGCCCTGCAGCGCCAGCGCCATGGCCTCGACCACCCGCCGGGCCCGGGCCTCGATGCCGACGATGTCGCCCAGGTCGGCCCGCAGCCGGGCGACCGCCTCGTCCAGCCGCTCGTCGGCCCCCTGGGTGGCGTCCAGCTCGGCCAGGAAGGCGTCGAGGGCCTGCGGCTCGCGGGCCAGCGCCCGCAGGACGTCCAGGCAGATCACGTTGCCCGAGCCCTCCCAGATGCCGTTGAGCGGGCTCTCGCGGAACAGGCGGGGCATGATCGACTCCTCGACGTAGCCGTTGCCGCCGAGGCACTCGAGCGCCTCCGCCACCACCGTCGGCTGCCGCTTGCAGACCCAGTACTTGCCCACCGCCGTGGCCACCCGCCGGAACAGGGCGGCGCCCTCGTCGCCCGCGGCGGCGTCGTCGAAGGCCCGGGCCAGCCGCATGGCCAGGACGGTGGCGGCCTCGGACTCGACGGCGAGGTCGGCGAGCACGACCCGCATGAGCGGTTGGTCGACGAGGAGCGACCCGAAGGCCGAGCGGTGGGCGGCGTGGTGGAGCGCCTGCACGACCGCCTGGCGGATCGTGGCCGTCGACCCGAGCACGCAGTCGAGCCGGGTGTGGGCGACCATCTCGATGATCGTGCGGACGCCGCGCCCCTCCTCGCCCACCGGCCAGGCCACCACCCCGTCCAGCTCGACCTCGGCCGAGGCGTTGGAGCGGTTGCCGAGCTTGTCCTTCAGGCGCTGGAGCTGGAACCCGGCGTTGCGCTCGCCGTCGGGCAGCCACCGGGGCACGAGGAAGCACGACAGGCCGCCGGGCGCCTGGGCGAGCATGAGGAACACGTCGGACATCGGCGCCGAGCAGAACCACTTGTGGCCGGTCAGCCGCCACGTGCCGTCGCCCGCCGGCTCGGCCACCGTGGTGTTGGCCCGCACGTCGGAGCCGCCCTGCTTCTCGGTCATCCCCATGCCGGCGATGGCCCCGGCCTTCTCCATCGCCGGCACGTTGCGGGGGTCGTAGGCCCGGGCCACGAGCCGGGGCTCCCACTCCCGGGCGAGGTCGGGCTCGGCCCGCAGCGCCGGCACGATCGAGTAGGTCATCGAGATCGGGCAGCCGTGGCCGGCGTCGACCTGCGACCAGGTGACGAACCCGGCCGCCCGGGCGACGTGCGCGCCCTGCTGCTCGACCGCCCACGGCGCCCCGTGCAGCCCGTGGGCGATGGCGACCCGCATGAGCTCGTGGTAGGCGGGGTGGTAGGCGACCTCGTCGATCCGGTGGCCGAAGCGGTCGTGGGTGCGCAGCTCCGGCGGGTACCGGTTGGCCTGCGCCCCCCACTCGATCGCCTCGGGCGAGCCCGCCAGCCGGCCCAGGGCGTGCAGGTCGTCGAGCGCCCAGCCGGCGCCCTCGCGCTCGACGGCCTCGACGAGGGCGG
Organism: Acidimicrobiales bacterium; assembly: GCA_035304465.1. Taxonomy (GTDB): domain Bacteria; phylum Actinomycetota; class Acidimicrobiia; order Acidimicrobiales; family VFJN01; genus ZC4RG19. The sequence continues at coordinate 14,079 of DATGPY010000276.1, forward strand.
CGTCACCGCCGAAGACGTCGTAGTCCTCGAGCGGAGGCGGCTGGTTGGTGACCTCGTGGGTGGCGGTCATGCACCCATGGTGCCGGATCCACCCCGCGACTCACCCGCCGCGGCGCCCGACGCGCCCGCGGGGCGCGCGGGGCGCGGCCTCGGCGCCGGCGGCCAGCGCTCGCGGCAGCTCGACGAACGCGGCGTGCGCGAGGTGCAGCGCCAGGGCGCTCAGGCCGACGACGACCGCGCCTGCCCCCGGGTCGTCGGCGACGCCGGCGAGCGGCGCGCCGTCGACCGTCGCGGCGACGGCCACGGCGGCGGCGGTGAGCACGAGGTCGAGCGCGATGTGGACCGGGTGGGGCGGGGTCTCCTCGCGCCCGAAGCACCCGCAGGACCCGACCATCGTGCCGGCCCGGCGGGCGGCGGCGACGAAGGCGCCGAAGGCCAGGTAGCTGGTGGCCACGAGCCCCCAGAGCACGGGCCCGCCGACCGCCAGCGCCGCCACCCCGAGGGCGGCCTCGGCCGCGGCGCCGGCCCGGACGAGCGACGGTGACGACGGCAGGCCCAGGGCACGCAGGGCGCCCACGGTCATCTCGGGGTCGACGACCTTCAGCGCCCCGGCGACGACGAGCAGGCCGGCGGTGACGAGCGCCGGGCCGGTCAGCGGGTCCACCAGCACCACCTCCCTCGCCGCACGCTCACCGCGGCTCGATCTCCAGCCCGGCCAGCAGGGCGTTCACCTGGGCGACGAGCGGCGCCCGCAGGGCGTGGCTGCCCAGCACGACGTAGAGGCAGAACGCCCGGCCGTTGTGGTTGAAGAAGGCCTGGGCGCCGCACATGCCGGCGATCGTCCGCTGCATCGTGTGGGGCGAGAAGTCGTTGACGCCGAAGCGGGGGATGCCCCGGTGCGAGAACAGCGGCGTCGAGGCCGCCTCCGGCTCGAACTCCACCAGCGCGACGAAGATGTCGGCGGTCCGCATGAGCTCGACGGCGCCCGAGCCGTAGTCGCCCCGCACCGGCGGCAGCGGGAAGTTGGCCAGGTGGGCGACCGGGTGCTCGGTGCCGGCGAGCAGGCCGGGGGGCTCGTCCGCGGGGGCCGACCGGGTGGAGATCCCCTCGTCCGGGACCGCCTGCGTCGACGGGCCGGCCGGTGCACCCGGCTCGGCGGCCGGGTCGGGGCGCTTGGCGATGCGGGCGTCCCACCCCCGGGGCAGCCGTGCCGTGATCCCGTGGGAGGAGACGTCGGTCACCGGGCGCCGACCTCACCGTCGGGACCGTCGCCGGGCGGCACGGCGTGCAGCGGCGCGTACAGCTCCGGCGAACCGGGCTCGATGCCGGCGGCCGCCAGCTCGCGGTCGGCCCGCAGCTCGCGGTCCCGGCCGACCAGCAGGTCACGGCGGGTGAAGCGGGGGCGACCGCCCTCGTCGTCGAGCACCAGGCCGGCGTCGGCCGCGGCCTTGCGCAGCAGGTCGACGACCTGGGCCCACGACCCGCCGGCGCCCTCGCCGACCACACCCCGGCTGCCGTCGATCAGCAGGAAGTACGGGGACACCGGGACGTCGTAGTCGTCCCAGGCGGCCGACGACATGACGGTCGTGACCCGGTCGGACGCCAGCGCCGCCACCTCGCTCGGGCTCTCCTCCTCGGGCCCGCGGGTGACGACGACGACGCGGGTGTCGCGCCCCGGCACCTGCTCGACCTCGTCGGTGCCGAACGCCCGCCAGAAGTCCCGGCACGTGCTGCAGCCGGCCGACAGGAAGGCGAGCAGCGTCATCCCGCGGGAGCCGTCGATGCCGACGTGCACGGCGCCGCCGTGGGGGTCGACGCCGGAGACGTCGACCAGCCGGCCGAGCGACGAGGAGTCGCCGGGCGCCGCCACGCCGGGCACCATCCGGACCTCGCCCGTCGTCCGGGTGGTGCGGCGCCCGATCGACCGGCGGCCCTCGGCGGAGCCGGCGGCGGCGAGGTCGTCCTCGCCGATGCCGAGGTCGTGCAGCGCCCGCAGGACGTCCGCGTGGCTGCGGAGCAGGCCCACGACCAGCACGCCGAGCAGGCCCACGACGACACCCAGTGCCACGATCGCCGCTGTCACGTCTCCATCCCCCTCACGTCGGTGCCCACAGGGCGCCTCCCCCTCACGTGACGGTCACCTGCTTGCAGCCCAGCAACACGTTGCCGCCAGCCACGCCGACGTTGATGGCGTACGCGCAGATGTTGTGGGTACCGGCCCCCACCGTGACGGTCGTGTCGAACCCGTGCGCCGTGCCGTTGCCCAACCGGGCGAGGTCGCTGCGCTCGCGGTCGGCGGCCACCGACTGCAGGCCCCGACCGTTGCCGTAGAGGTGGACGCGGATCGGGTTCGGCGTCTCGGCGTCCATGGCCCAGCCCCGGATGCGCACCCGACCACCGCCGACGGCCTCGACGCGGTCGAGGTGCCCGACGGGGCTGCCGTTCCACGACACGCGCCCCTGCCCGATGACGGTGTGGCTCCCGGCGCCCTTGTTGATCGCGAACACCGTGACGTTGCTGACGCCCGGTGGGATGCGGATGGCCGCGTCGAAGCCGTGGTTGCTGCCCCGGCCGTAGCGCGCGCCGATGTCCGGCCGGTTGCGGTCGGCGCCCAGGCTGGCGATGCCCTTGCCGTTGGCGTAGACGTGGATGCGGATCGGGTCGTTGGTGTTCGGGTCGATCGCCCAGCCGCGGAGACGGAGCATCCCGTACTCGATCGCCATCTTGTCGACCCGCCCGAAGGGGTTGGCCGACACGGTCACGGTGCGGCAGCCGAGCAGCGTGTTGCCCCCCTCACCACCTCGGTCGATGGCGTAGACGCACACCCGGCGCTGGCCGGGTGCGACGTTCTTCACCTCGTGGTCGAACCCGTGGAGCGTGCCCGCGCCCGTGTAGACCCGGGCCACGTCGGTTCGGGGCCGGTCGGCGGCGATGCTGTCCCGACCCCGCCCGTCGATGTAGATGTGGACCCGGGTCGGGACGACCGTGTTCGGGTCGATGCTCCAGCCCCGCACCCGGACGCCGCCCGCGACGGCCGTGACCGAGTCGAGGCTGCCGAACGGCGAGCCGGTGAGGCAGGGCCGGTGGTGGTTGCGGGTGGCGTTGTCCACTCGCACGGCGGTGGTGCACGTCGGGTCGCGCTGCCACGGCGGCACGCAGGTGACCACCCGGCAGGCGATGGGGCCGAGGCACCGCACGTGCTGGTTGCACTGGCCGTAGCGGAACCCGGTGCACCCCCACTTCCGGTTGCCGCACGAGCCCCGGGCGCAGCTGCAGCGAGCGCCCGAGCAGCTGCCGCTGCAGATGCCGCTGCCCCCGCAGCCGCAGGACCCGCACTGGTGGTTGCAGTCGATGTAGTACCGGGGGCCGCCGCCGCAGTAGCCGGACGAGTCGACCTTCCACCAGCCGCCGGTAAGCGTGCCGGGCGGGCACCGGTTCATCCCGGTGACGGTGCAGCAGAACTCGGTGTAGCCGTCGCAGCACAGCGACCCGCAGTCGCACCGGGACCCGTTGCAGTTGCAGATGGCCGCGTAGGCGGAGCGGGGCCGCAGGACGTAGGTGGCGGGCGCGGCGGTCAGCGCGGTGCCGGCCATGGCGGTGCGGGCGAGGAAGCCGCGCCGTCCCATGCGGGGCGCCAGCGCCCGGGCCGCCCTCTCCGCCAGCGTGCGGCTCATGCCGTGCTCCGGGGCCGACGGCCGGCGGTGCCGGTGTGACGTCCGTCATCGCGAGGCATCGCGGCCGGACGATAGCGGGCGGCGCGTGGCCGTGCGCGCACCCTGCGTGCGACCTGCTCGTCGAGGTCGCCACCACCCGCGACCGACGTGTCACCCGCTGCGCCGGGTCACCGCGTACAGCGCCACCGCGGCAGCCGTGGCGACGTTGAGCGAGTCGACCCCGGAGGCCATCGGGATCCGCACCCGGGTGTCCGCCGCGGCCAGCGCGGCCGCCGTCAGGCCCGGTCCCTCGGCGCCGACGAGGAGGGCGAGGCGCGCGGGGTGGCGGGCGGCGAGGTCGTCGACCGGCTCCGCGCCGGCCGCCGGCGTCAGCGCGGCCACGCACCAGCCCGCCTCCCGCAGCCCGGCCAGCGCCCCGGGCCAGCCGTCCACCCGGGTCCAGGGCACCCGCAGGACGTGGCCGGAGGACACCCGGACGCTGCGCCGGTAGAGCGGGTCGGCGGTCGTCGGGTCGATCAGCACGGCGTCGACGCCGAAGGCGGCCGCGTTGCGGAACAGGGCGCCGAGGTTCTCGTGGTCGTTGAGGCCCTCGGCCAGGACGACGAGCCGGGCGCCCTCGAGCAGCTCGCCGGCCGCCGGGAGGGGCAGCCGGTCGGCCGCGGCCAGCACGCCCCGGTGGACGTGGAACCCGGCGATCGCCGCGACCTCCTCGTCGTCGCGGACGACCACCGGGGCCCGCCCGGCGACGAGCCGGCGGACCCGCTCGGCCTTGCGCCGGGTGGCGAGCACCGAGCGCACGGGGTACGGCGACTCGAGCAGCGCCTGCAGCGCCACCATCCCCTCGGTCACGAAGAAGCCACCGTGCCGCTCGACGGCGCGGCGCCGGGCCGGGTCGTTCAGGTGCCGGTAGTCCTCGAGCGGGTCGCGCCGGGCCACGCCGCCATCCTGCCCGCCGGGTGCGTGGTCGCGGCGCTCGGGGTGCGGGTGGGGAGAGGACGGCCGCCACCGGCGGCGCGGACCGGGCACCCGTCTCCTCCGGCGGCCCCGGCGCTCGGCGTCCGGGCGCTCAGACCAGGCCCCGGACCACGGCACCCGCGGCGGCCACCGCCGCCACGGTCAGGACCGCCGGACGCAGCCACCCGGCGTCCAGCCGGGCCGCGAGCCGGCTGCTGGCGGCCAGCCCGGCCAGCGTCCCCGGGCACAGCGCCAGCGCCAGCCGGACGTGCCAGGCGGCGAGGGCCCCGGCCACCACCAGGCCGAGCAGCGACAGCACCGTGCCCAGCGCGAACACCGCCGCCAGCGTGGCCCGCAGCACCGGCCCGGCGCGGTGCTGGAAGAGGAGGGCGAGGGGCGGGCCGCCGATCGAGGTGGCCGTCCCCATGGCCCCCGACGCCACGCCGGCGGCGAGGGTCGTTCCCCTGGTCACGGGCAGGTCGGTGCGGACGAGGCTGGTGCCCACGGCGGCGAGCACGGCGACGCCGGCGAGCACCGACAGCGTCCGGGCCGACACGACCGCGACGACGGCGGCGCCGACGACGGTCCCCGGGAGCCGCCCGGCCATCAGCCAGGCGACCGCCGACCGGTCGACGCCGCGGCGCTCGCGCCGCACCATGCCGACGGCCAGCGGCAGGACCAGCAGCATGAGCGTCGACGGCAGGGCGTCCGGCTCGACGACGGCAAGCACCGGGGCGGCGAGCAGGTTGGCGCCGAAGCCGACCGAGCCCTGGACGAGCGCACCGAGCGCCACGACGAGCAGCACCGCGACGTACTCGGCGGGCCCCAGTTGCAGGACGGGCTCCACCGCCCGAGGCTGCCTCAGCCGGCCGACCACCCGCGGCGCTCGGCCACGAGCGCCGCGTAGCGGTCGATCACCGGGAGGACCTCGTCGCGGGGCCCCGAGGGGAGGTCGAAGACGGTCTCGGTCACACCGAGGCGCTCGTAGTGGTCGAGCTTGCCGTGGTCGGGCAGCGTGGCGAACGGCACGACCTCAACCTGGCCGGGGTCGCGGCCGGCCCCCTCCAGGGCGGCACGCAGCCGCGGCAGGGCGGCGCGCAGCCCGGACCCCCCGATCGGCATCCACCCGTCGGCGTACTCGGCCACCTGGGCGAACAGCCGGGGACCGGCGCCGCCGCCGAGCAGCACCGGCACGTGCGGCCGGCCGGCGCGGTCGCGCTGCGCCGGCTTGGGCCAGGACCACGACGGCGGGATGCGCACCCGCTCGCCCTCGAAGCCGCCCTCCTCGTCGTGCCACAGCGCCTGCATGGCGAGCACGTGCTCCCGCACGATCGCCCGGCGCTCCCGGGGGTCGACGCCGTGGTCGGCCATCTCGCCCCGGTTCCAGCCGTAGCCCACGCCGACCGCCAGCCGACCGCCGGAGACGTGGTCGAGCGTGGCCAGCGCCTTGGCCGTCACGATGGGCTCCCGCTGGGCGGCGAGGAGCACGCCGGTGCCGAGGCGCAGCGCGGTGGTGGCCGAGGCGGCCGCGGCCAGCGCCACCAGCGGGTCGAGCGACCGCTTGTACTTCTCGGGCAGCGGGCCGCCCGAGGGGTGGGTCGGCGACGGCGTGACGGGGATGTGGGTGTGCTCCGGCAGCCACAGCGAGTCGAGCCCCCGCTCCTCGACGGCCTGCGCCAGCTCGACGACCCCGATCGAGACGTCCGTGACGAACATCGTGACCCCGTAGCGCATGGCGGCTCCCCTCGGGCGGCTTCTCTGACGGTGTGTCAGGTCTGTGCCATCATGCCCCCATGACCGGCATCTGCGAGGGGCGCGTCGTCATCGTCACCGGCGCGGCACGGGGCATCGGACGGGCCCACGCGCTGGAGTTCGCCCGCCAGGGGGCGAAGGTGGTCGTCAACGACGTGGGCGTCGAGCTCGACGGCACCGGCGGCTCCCGTGCCGCCGCCCAGCAGGTGGTCGACGAGATCGCGGCCGCCGGGGGCGAGGCGGTGGCCAACACCGACGACGTCGCCGACTGGGAGGGCGCGCGGTCCCTCGTCCACGCCGCGCTCGACGCCTTCGGCCGGCTCGACGTCGTGGTGAACAACGCCGGCATCGTGCGCGACCGCATGTTCGTGAACTGCGCCGAGGACGAGTGGGACGCGGTCGTCCGGGTCCACCTCAAGGGCCACTTCGCCGTGGCGCGCTTCGCCGCCGAGCACTGGCGGGGACTGGCCAAGGCGGGCGAGCCGGTCGACGCCCGCATCGTCAACACGTCCTCCGGGGCCGGGCTCATGGGCTCGGTCGGCCAGGCCGCGTACAGCGCGGCCAAGGCGGGGATCGCCGCCCTCACGCTGGTGCAGGCGGCCGAGCTCGGCCGCTACGGCGTGACCGCCAACGCCATCGCCCCCTCGGCCCGCACCCGCATGACCGAGACGGTCTTCTCCGAGAAGATGGCGCCGCCCGCCGACCCCGGCGCCTTCGACGCCATGGCACCCGAGAACGTCTCGCCGCTCGTCGTCTGGCTGGGGTCGCCGCAGTCGGCCCACGTCACCGGCCGGGTGTTCGAGGTCGAGGGCGGGAAGGTGTCGGTCGCCGACGGCTGGCAGCACGGCCCGGCGATCGACAAGGGCGCCCGCTGGGACCCCGCCGAGCTGGGCCCGGTCGTCGACGAGCTGCTCGCCGAGGCGCCGAGCCCCGCCCCCGTGTACGGCGCCAGCTGAGGGCGGTCCGCCCCGCGGCACGCGCCCCGTCCCCGAACCGGCGACCCCGACGCGCGCATCGGCGCGCCGGGGACGCCGGGACCGGTGGGGTCGCCAGGCGGGCCGGGCGGGGGGACGAGGACGGGGGCCGGTAGATTCGACGCTTCGGCGTTCCGGGCCACCGGGCCGGCCGCCGTACCCCGACCGATGGACCCCACCACCTCCCCCGCCCCGACCACGTCCCCGTCCGACCGCCCCGACGGTGGCGCGCCGCTGCCGGCCGCCGTCCTGTGGGACATGGACGGCACGCTGGTCGACACCGAGCCGTACTGGATCACGGCCGAGACGAGGCTCGTCGCCGACCACGGCGGCACCTGGACGCAGGAGGACGCGCTGTCGCTGGTCGGCCTCGACCTGCTCGACTCGGCCGAGCGTCTGCGCACGATCGGCGGCGTCGACCTGCCGCCCACCGAGATCGTCGAGCGGATGATGGACCGGGTGATCGAGCAGGTCGACGAGCACCCGCCCTGGCGGCCCGGGGCCCGCGAGCTGCTGGCCGAGCTGCGGGACGCCGGCATCCCCTGCGTGCTGGTCACCATGTCGTGGCGCCGGCTGGCCGACGCCGTCGTCGCCCACCTGCCCCCGGGCACCTTCACCCGCACGGTGGTCGGCGACGAGGTCCCCCGGGGCAAACCCCACCCCGACCCCTACCTGGCGGCCGCCGCCGCGGTCGGCGCCGACCCTCGGGAGTGCGTCGCGCTGGAGGACTCGCCGAACGGCGCCCGCGCCGCCAGGGCGGCGGGCTGCGTGGTCGTCGGTATCCCCCACGTCGTCGACGTCCCGGCCGAGCTCGTCGACCTCACCGTGCGGTCGCTCGAGGACCTGCACCTCGACGACCTGCGCCGCCTGGTCGCCGAGCGCCGACGGCCGGGCTGACCGCCGGACCGACCGGTCGCGGGC
>DATGPY010000277.1:0-7432 GCA_035304465.1 Acidimicrobiales bacterium
CCTCGATGTCGGTGGTGACCTGGGCCCGGCCCAGCAGGTCCTCGATGTTGATGTCGCGGGCGTCGCGCACCGAGGGGCGCCCGCCGAGCAGGTCGCGGACCGGGGGCAGCACCTTGAGCGGCACGCCGGCCAGCTCGGCCCGGTCCATGATCTCGTTGATCAGCTGCTGGTCGGCGCTGGGGATGGCGACGAGCACCTCGTCGGCCCTGTACCTCCGCACGACGTCCGCGAGGGTGGGGATGCCTCCGACCACCGGCACGCCCAGCATCGACCGGCCCTGCTTGCGGGGGTCGTCGTCGACGATGACGACCGGCACCCGGTCGGGCTGCGGCTGGCGCTGCATCTCGCGCACGATCGAGGCGCCGGCGTCGCCGGCCCCGACGATGGCGACCCGCGTCGCCGCCTCGCCGTCGGCCGCCACCCCGGACCGCCGGCGCAGGCGCCCCTGGAAGCGGGCGGCGCCCATGACCATGGCGGCGAGGAAAGCCCCGAGCAGCGCCACCGAGCGTGGCACCGGGAAGGCCCGCAGGGGGTTGACCAGGAAGATGAGCGCGCCCGCGGTGGCCCCGGCGAAGACGATGCGCCGGGCCTCGGCGACGCTGGCGTGCTTCCAGATCTGCCCGTAGAGCCCCCAGGCCAGGTTGGCCGCGAGGTGGATGAGGATGATGACCGGCAGGAAGCCGAAGAGCCGCGACTGGTACTCGCCGGGGATGTTGCCGTTGAACCGGACCGCCAGCAGGACGAGGAACGACCCGGCCACGACCATCATGTCGACGAGGGCGAGCGGGACGTCGCTACGGAGCCGGCTCAGGACTCGTGCCCGCTTGGTCCCCGTCATCCCCGTTTCCCCAACCCTGCGCGAGCTCGCGCGGATCGTGACCTTTTGTCAAAGGTCGAGCGCGCACGCGCTCCAACAAGCCGCCACCTGGTCATCTTCCGCCCACCTTCTGGTCCCGCCACCGAGGTGGCGGGATCTGGTCCGTGTCCGGCGGGCCTTCTCCGCGCCATGCCCGCTGGATCGCCACGATTCTTGCCGCGTCGCGCGAAGAATGCAATGCCACCTCGTGGCGCGGTCGCCACGAGGCCGTGCCGGCCGGTGCGAGGCGACCCGGACGGAGGGTGGCCGCCCCGCCGCGTCCGGCAGGCCGCCACCGCGAACGACCTGCCACATCGCGTGTCCGCCGACCCTCAGCGCTCGACCGTCGAGCGCTCGCCCGGTGGGCCGTCGACGGCGGCCGGCGCGGCGGCCTCCCGATCCCGCCGCCGCGCCTCGGGCGACAGGAACCGCGACCAGACGTACCAGCCGATCGCGACGAGGATGCCCGCGACGACCACGTACTGGGCCCAGCTCATCACGTCCTCGATCCGGCGCCAGCGGTCCTCCTCGCCGAGCACGTAGCCGGCCGTGATGAGCCCGGTGTTCCACACCAGGCTGCCGATCGTCGTGTAGACGACGAAGACGCCGAGCGGCATGCGCCGGAACCCCGCCGGGATCGACACCAGCGACCGGATGAGCGGCACGCACCGGCCGACGAGCACCGCGACGATCGCCCGCCGGTCGAACCAGCGCTCGGCCCGCTCGATGTCCTCCAGCGTGAGCCGGAACCACCGGCCATGGCGGGCGACGAAGGCCCGCAGCCGCTCGGGCCCGATCGCGGCGGCGACGCCGTAGAGGACGAGCGCCCCGACGAGCGAGCCCACCGTCGCCGCGGCGATCATGCCGGGCAGCGTCGCCCCTCCCCGCCGCGCCACGACCCCGGCGAAGGGGAGCACGATCTCCGAGGGGATCGGCGGGAAGACGTTCTCGAGCGCCACCAGGAAGGCGACGCCGAGGTAGCTCATCGCGTCGATGACGTCGATGACCCAGTCGGTCAGGTCCAGCAGCATCGGTGATCCGTCCCCTCGTCCCTCCGCAGGGTCGAACCCGGGAGGCTAGCGGCCGGCCGCCACCCGGCGCTCGTCCCACCGGCCGGTCCGGCCGGGGCCGCGGCCGCCCTCACGCCGGCTGCGGCTGGTTCCACTCCGTCCACCCCACCCCGTCGCGCCCACCGGCCGGGTCGCGGAAGCGGCACAGCGCCCGGGGGAAGCGGGACACCCGGCCGGTGCCGTCCTCCAGCAGGACCGGCGCGAACGCCACCGGCGTGACCTCCAGCCGCAGGTCACCGACCTCGACGGTGTCGCCGGTGGGGAGGCCGGCGCGCCCGGTGCGGGGCCGGGACGCCGTGTGGTCGACGCCGGTGAGCGGCCCGCCTGGCGGCCGGACGTAGCCGGGGTGGTACGGGACCGGCTGGTCGCCCAGGCGGACCGAGGTGCCGTGGAACCGGGTGCCGTCGTCCAGCCGGCCGGCGGTCCAGGTCCAGCCGAGCACCCACCAGTCGCGCTCGCCCCAGGAGTGGTCGCGCTGCCCGACGCCGTCGAGCTCGACGGTCTCGTCGCCGACCAGGACCCGCCCGTGGACCCGGCAGGGCACCTCGTAGCGGGTCGTGCCCGGCGGGTAGGCGTAGACGCCGCCGTCGGTCTCCCACTCGAGGTCGAGGCCGAAGGGCACCCGCTCGCCCCGGGGGCCGCCCGGCGCGTAGACGTCGGCCGGGTCGTCGACCCGCAGGCCGAAGGCCTCGCAGCCGAGGGTCACGTGGTCGAACGGCGCCTCGATCGTGTGGTCGGCCCACAGGCCCTCGGCCCGCACCTCCAGCGACCCCGGCGCCGGGAGCGGGACCTCGTGGTCCACCACCGTGACGAGCGGCCGGCCCTCCCCCACGAGGCAGGCCCAGTACCAGGCGACGCCCTGGTTCGGGTAGAGGCCGATGCGCACGTAGCCGCCCAGCGAGCCGTCCGGTGCGGCGAAGTCGAAGTACCACGACTCGTTCCACCACTGCTCGCTCCCGGGCTCGTGGTGGTGCTCGTCGCCGTCGCCGAGCGCGGGCGGCAGCCCTGCCGAGGTCTCCGTCACGGGCCGAGCATGGCACGCGGGCCCGGCACCCCGCCCGGGCACGGCGGCCGGACCCCACCGGGCCGCCCGCGCCGGGGCGGCGGTAGGTTGCCCCCGTGCGGTACCTGAGCCCCGAGTGGATGGACGCCGCCGGCGCCGCGCTCGCCGGTGACGAGCGCCTGACCGAGGCGCTGCGCGGCGTGCGGCTCACGGTCGAGCAGGTCGTCGAGGACCCCGCCGGGGCCGTCCGATGGCACGTCGTCGTCGACGACGGCCGGGCCCACCTCGTCCCCGGGCCGGCGGCGGACCCCGACGTCCGCTTCACCACCGACCGCGCCACGGCGGCGGGGATCGCCAGCGGGCGGCTGTCCGCCCAGCGGGCCTTCGTCGAGGGCCGGCTGCGGGTCGGCGGCGACCTGACCAAGCTGATGGCGCACCAGCGGGCGGTGGCCGCCGTCGACGACGCGCTCGCCGAGGTGCGGGCCGCCACGACCTTCGACTGACGCGGGAGGCGCCCGTGCCCGAGATGCCCGAGATCCAGGCCCACGCCGAGCGGCTGACCGACGACTTCGGTGGCACCGTCCTCGAGCGGTTCCAGCCGCTGTCGTTCACCGCGCTCAAGACGGCGGCCCCGTCCCCCGAGGAGGCGGCCGGGCACCCGCTGGCGGACGTCGGGCGTCGGGGCAAGCACCTCCTGCTCCGGTTCGAGCCGGTGACCTTCGTCGTCCACCTCATGCAGGGCGGCCGGCTGAGGCCCGACCCGAAGCAGGCGGCCCGCCCCCGGGGCGGCCAGGCCCGGTGGCGCTTCGCCGACGGGCGGGCCCTGCTGCTCACCGAGGCGGGCACCGAGCGGCGGGCCGGCGTGTGGGTGGTGGCCGGCGACCCGCTGACCCAGCCGCCGCTCGACGAGCTCGGCCCCGAGGCCGACGCCCTCGACCGGACCACGCTGGGCCGGCTGCTGGCCGAGCACCCGATGCGGCTGCACGGCTGGCTGCGGGACCAGCGCGTCGTCGCCGGGCTGGGCCGCCGCCTCGCCAACGAGGTCTGCCACCGGGCGAAGCTGTCGCCGTTCGCCTCGACCGCCAAGCTCGACGACGGCGCCGTCGACCGCCTCCACGCGGCGATCGACGAGTGCCTGGCCGAGTCGCTGGCCGTCGAGCGCACCCGGTCGGACATGTCCTCGTCCAAGGAGCGGCCGGGCGCCGTCCACCACCGGACGGGCGAGCCCTGCCCGGTCTGCGGCGACACGGTCCGGGCCGTCGAGTACCGCAGCTACACGGTGAACTACTGCCCGACCTGCCAGACCGGTGGGAAGGTGCTGGCCGACAACACGACCAGCCGGTTCCTGAAGTAGCGGCCGGGGCGGGTCACCAGGAGACCGCGACCGGCGCCAGGACCGGCGCGGGCGGGTCGCCGGTGACGACGAACGCCTCGAGCTCGTGGTCGCCGTCGTGGAACGCCGACGGCACGAGCATGCCCTGCACGAGGCGCCCGCCGCCCTCCGGGTAGTCCTCGACCTCCCCGAGGCCGGCGATCGTCCCGTCCAGCGCGAACGCCACCGTCGTGCCCACCGGCAGGTCGGTCCCGGCCACCAGCAGGAGCGGCAGCGGCTCGTCGGTGTCGATGCCGTCGAACCCGCCCGGCCAGGTGACGGTCACGGTGGCGTCGACGGGGTCGCCCACCTCGTAGCGGTCGACGGGCTGACCGACCGCGTCGCCGTGGTCGGTGAGCCGCCACGCGGCGTCGGGACCGTCGGCGGCCACGGGGTCGCTGGCCAGCATCCGCTCGAACATCGCCGCCGTGTCGACCTCGAGGACGGGCGGGTCGCCGTCGGGCCGCTCGGGGTCCCCGTCGCCGTCGGGGTCGTAGGCCGAGGCGTAGGGCTTGAGGTGGTCGGGCCGCGCCGCGACGGCGCGGTCCACCGGGAGGCCGTCGACCTCCCACGGCAGGTCGATGCCGAGGATGGCGGCGACGGTGGGCACGACGTCGATCGACAGCACGTTGCCGTCGTCGACCACCCCCTCGGTCTGGCCCGGCGCCTTGACGAGGAGCGGTGTCCACATGATCTCGTGCTCGTTGCCCCCCACCAGCTCGCGCGAAGGGCTGCGCGGCTGGAACGCCATCCCGTGGTCGGCGGTGACGACCACCAGCGCGTCGTCGTAGACGCCCGCGCCCCGCAGCCCGTCGAGGAGCTGGCCGAGGAGGGCGTCGGCCGCCTGCACCTGCAGGACGTGGCGCTGGCGCCCGACGTCGATGCCCGCGTGCGACCAGTTGTAGCCGAACGCCCCCGGCACGTTGGGCGGGCCCTCGTAGAGCTCGCCGGTGTCGGTGTAGTGCCAGGGCCCGTGGGGCACCAGCACGTGGTGGAAGGTGAACACCGGCCGCTCGCCGCCGGCCAGGTCGGCCTCCGCGATCGCCCGGCGGGCGGCCTCGTACCGGTCGGGGCCGGTGGCGCCGGGGAGCGTCGGCGTCATCGCGCCGATCGCCTCCGCGGTCAGGCCGAGCCGCCACCACCGGGACGCGTCGCCGAGCAGGGGCCCGAGCGCCGAGGGCGCCGGCCGCTCGCACACGTCGGTCGGGCACAGCCGCGTCACCGCCTCGCGGGCGCGTACCTCGTAGCGCTCGCCGAGCAGGGTGAACAGGTTGTGGGGGTCGGGCCGCCGGGACACCGCGTCGGGCTGGTAGCGCCCGGTCAGCAGGGCGGGCAGCGCCGTGACCGTGTGGCCGGCGACCGTCGTGTGGTTGCGGTACCAGGTGGCGTCGTCGGCGAGGGCGGCGAAGTTCGGGTACAGCTCGCGGTCGATGGCGCCGTCGCCGTCGAGCAGCGACGCCGTCGGCAGCTCGTCGAACACGAGGAACACGACCGGCGGCGCGTCGTCGCCCAGCCCGGCGGTGGCGGCCGCGACGGCGTCGCGGTCGACCGCGCCCGCCGCCCGCAGCAGGTGGCCGCCGACCGGCGACAGCCACAGGAACTGGACGAGGTACACGACCGCCCCGACGCTCGCCCACCGCAGCAGGCCCGCGGTGAGGGCGCGGGTGCGGCGCCGCCACCGCAGCAGGCCGACCACCAGGCCGCCGGCGGCGCCGACCGCCAGCGCCGGCAGCGCCCACGTGCGCCCGCCGGTCGGGTCGTGCACGGCCCGCCACACGCCGAGGCCGGCGCACAGGGTGACCAGGCCGAGGTGGGTCGCGCGCCGGGCCCGGGGACCGAGGGCGCCGCTCGCCACCCCGACCGCCGTCACCACGAGGGCCGGCACGAGCGTGACGGCGAGGCCGAAGGCGACGATGTCGAGCCGGGACGCGCCCCGCCCGACGAACAGCTCCGGGGTGTCGCCGAAGGAGCTGAGGATCGCCCGGGCGAAGGCGAAGCTCGTCAGCGCGACGAGCTCCAGCGCCAGCAAGATCTCGTTCCTCACCCGTGACACGACGTCGTCGCTCCCCCCGGACGCCGGCTCGCCGGCCGGGGCGGGCCGTGCCGCTCCCCTCGGCGCGGCCCGCCGCCGGGATCCGGCGCGTGTGCGTCAGATCAGGCCGAGGTCGGCCACCGTCGAGCGCTCGGCCTCCAGCTCCTGGACCGAGACGTCGATGCGCTCGCGGCTGAACTCGTCGATGTCCAGGCCCTGGACGATCTGGTAGTCGCCGCCCGAGCAGGTGCAGGGGAACCCGGAGACCAGGCCCTCGGGCACGCCGTAGCTGCCGTCGGAGGGCACGGCCATCGAGACCCAGTCACCCTCGGGCGTGCCGAGCGCCCAGGACCGCATGTGGTCGATGGCGGCGTTGGCGGCCGACGCCGCCGAGGACAGCCCCCTGGCCTTGATGACGGCGGCGCCCCGCTGCTGCACGGTGGGGATGAAGTCGCCCTCCAGCCACTCGCGGTCGTTGCCAACGGCCTCGAACGCCGGCTTGCCGGCCACCTGGGCGTGGAAGACGTCGGGGTACTGGGTCGAGGAGTGGTTGCCCCAGATGGTCATGCGGGTGACCTCGCCCACGTTCACCCCGGCCTTGGCCGCGAGCTGCGCCTTCGCCCGGTTGTGGTCGAGCCGGGTCATGGCCGTGAACTGACGGTCGGGGATGTTGGGGGCGTTGTTCATCGCGATGAGCGCGTTGGTGTTGGCCGGGTTCCCGACGACCAGCACCTTGACCGTCGGGTTGGCCGAGTTCGACAGCGCCCTGCCCTGAGCGGTGAAGATGGCGCCGTTGGCCTCGAGCAGGTCGGAGCGCTCCATGCCCTCCTTGCGGGGCATGGCGCCGACGAGCAGGGCGTAGTCGGCGCCCTCGAACGCCTCGTCGGCGTCCGCGGTGCACACGACGCCGTCGAGCAGCGGGAAGGCGCAGTCCTCCAGCTCCATGCGTACCCCCTCGAGCGCCCCGAGGGCCTGGGGGATCTCGAGGAGCTGCAGGCGCACGGGCTGGTCCTCGCCCAGCATCTGACCGCTGGCGATGCGGAACAGGAGGGCGTAGCCGATCTGGCCGGCCGCCCCGGTGACAGCGACGCGAACGGGA
>DATGPY010000278.1:0-21447 GCA_035304465.1 Acidimicrobiales bacterium
TCTCGGCCTTGCCCTTCTTGATCGGCGGCACGTTGACGATGACCGACCGGTTGTTGCGGGCCCACGAGGTGTAGATCGGCGCCTCGTAGCCGACCACGAGCCGCTTGTAGGAGTTCACCCACTGGTTGGTCACCGCGGTGATCTCGCGGGCGTGGTGCAGCAGGCCGGCCATGAACCCGCGGGCGACGTCGGACAGGCTGTACTCGTCGTCGGGGTCGTAGAAGGCGTTGGTGTCGCCCTCGAACAGCGACACGTGCGTGTGCATGCCCGAGCCCTGCACCCCGGTGAGCGGCTTCGGCATGAACGTGGCGTGCACCCCGGCCTCGAGCGCGACCTCCTTCACCACCAGGCGGAAGGTCATGACGCTGTCGGCCATCGTCAGCGCGTCGGTGTAGCGCAGGTCGATCTCGTGCTGGCTGGGCGCGTCCTCGTGGTGGCTGTACTCCACGGGGATGCCCATGGCCTCGAGCGTGTGGATGGTCCGCTGGCGCAGGTCGGTGGCCACGTCGGCGGTCGTCAGGTCGAAGTACGACGCGTGGTCGAGCGGCTCGGGGCGCGTCGACGGGTCGCCGTCCGCGAAGTAGAAGAACTCCATCTCGGGGGCGACGTAGAAGCTGAAGCCCCGCTCCCGGGCCCGCTCCAGGTTGCGGCGCAGCACCTGGCGGGGGTCCCCCTCGAACGGGCTGCCGTCGAGGTTGATGATGTCGCAGAACACCCGGGCCGACGTCCCGACGCCGTCGGCCCACGGCAGGATCTCGAAGCTGTTCGGGTCGGGGCGGGCCAGCACGTCGGACTCCTGCACGCGGGAGTAGCCGTCGATCGACGAGCCGTCGAACCGCATGCCCTCCTCGAAGGCCCCCTCGAGCTCGACCGGCGAGATGGCGAACGACTTGAGCTGCCCCAGCACGTCGGTGAACCAGAGGCGGATCATGCGGACGCCCCGCTCCTCGACCGTGCGGAGGACGTAGTCTCGCTGGCGCTCCGAGCTCTCCATGGGGGAAATCGTGGGGCGCCCTGGTCAGCGCCGCAACCAGGGCCGGGTGGGTTCACAGTCCGTTCACAGATGGGCAACAGGTCGGAAACTGCCCGTTGCCAGCCTGCGGACCGTCACGCAGGACTCGCCGAACGGGAGGATCCACCCCCCATGACGTACAAGGCCGAATACATCTGGATCGACGGCACCCAGCCGACGGCCAAGCTGCGGTCGAAGACCAAGATCCTGCCGGACGGCGCGGAGATCCCGATCTGGGGCTTCGACGGCTCGAGCACCAACCAGGCACCCGGCGACCGCTCGGACTGCGTCCTCCAGCCGGTCTTCACCTGCCCGGACCCGGTGCGCGGCGGCGACAACGTCCTCGTGCTGTGCGAGGTCCTCAACACCGACATGACCCCGCACCCCTCGAACACCCGGGCCGCCTGCGTCGAGATCGCCGAGCGCTACAAGGACCACGAGCCCGTCTTCGGCATCGAGCAGGAGTACACGTTCTTCAAGGACGGCCGGCCCTTCGGCTTCCCGCCGGGCGGCTTCCCGGCCCCGCAGGGCGGCTACTACTGCGGTGTCGGCGCCGACGAGGTGTTCGGCCGCGACATCGTCGAGGCCCACCTCGACGCCTGCCTGGCCGCCGGCCTCCACATCTCGGGCATCAACGCCGAGGTGATGCCGGGCCAGTGGGAGTTCCAGGTCGGCCCGGTGGGCCCGCCGCAGGTCGCCGACGAGCTGTGGGTCGCCCGCTGGCTGCTCTACCGCATCGCCGAGGACTTCGGCATCTCGGCCACGCTCGACCCGAAGCCGGTCAAGGGCGACTGGAACGGTGCCGGGGCCCACACCAACTTCTCGACCAAGGCCATGCGTGAGAGCTACGACGCGGTCGTCGCCGCCGCCGAGGCGCTGGGCAAGGACCCGCAGAAGCACATCGACGGCTACGGCGCCGACATCGAGCACCGCCTCACGGGCATGCACGAGACGGCCCCGTGGAACGAGTACAGCTACGGCGTCTCCAACCGCGGCGCCTCGGTCCGGATCCCCTGGCAGGTCGAGGTCGACCAGAAGGGCTACATCGAGGACCGCCGCCCCAACGCCAACTGCGACCCCTACGTCGTCACCCGCCTGCTGGTCGAGACGATCTGCTCGGCCGAGCAGGAGGGGTGAACCAGCCCTCCACCACGGGGGGAACCAACCGCACCGGGGCGCCCGGGCACGGGCGCCCCGGTGGCGCGGGCGGGCGGCGCCGGACGACGGTCTCGGACCGCCGGGAGCCCGCTTGTTAGCGTGCGGAGCCGATCGAGCGCCTGAAGGGAGCAACGAGTGCAGGAGCGAACCCCCGACGAGGTCCTGGCACTGATCGCGGACGAGGGCATCGAGGTGGTCGACGTCCGGTTCTGCGATCTGCCCGGCTTGATGCAGCACTTCTCCATCCCGGCCTCGCAGCTCACCCCCGAGGTGTTCGAGGAGGGCCTCGGCTTCGACGGGTCGTCGATCCGCGGGTTCCAGGAGATCCAGGAGTCGGACATGGTCCTCATCCCCGACTCCGACACCGCCTTCGTCGACCCGTTCCGGACGCGCCGGACCCTGGCGCTCAGCGCCTACGTGCACGACCCGCTGACCGGCGAGTCCTACACCCGCGACCCCCGCTACGTCGCCCGCAAGGCGGCCGAGCACCTGCAGTCCACCGGGATCGCGGACACGTGCTACGTCGGGCCGGAGGCCGAGTTCTTCATCTTCGACGACGTGCGGTTCCACCAGGACGCCCACTCGGCCAGCTACTCGGTCGACTCGGTCGAGGGCGCCTGGAACACGGGCCGCGAGGAGAACCCGAACCTCGGCTACAAGATCCGGTACAAGGAGGGCTACTTCCCCCTCCCGCCCGCCGACCACTTCCAGGACCTGCGCACCGAGATGATGATGACGCTCGAGCAGGTCGGCATCGAGGTGGAGCTGCAGCACCACGAGGTGGGCACGGCCGGCCAGGCCGAGATCGACATCCGCTTCGACGAGCTGGCCCGCATGGCCGACAAGGTCATGCTGTTCAAGTACGTCGTGAAGAACGTGGCCCACCAGTACGGCAAGACGGTCACGTTCATGCCCAAGCCCGTGTTCCAGGACAACGGCTCGGGCATGCACACCCACATGTCGCTGTGGAAGGCGGGCGAGCCGCTCTTCTACGACGAGGCCGGCTACGCCGGCTTCTCGGACGTCGGCCGGTGGTTCATCGGCGGCCTGCTCGCCCACGCCCCGGCGGTCCTCGCGTTCACGAACCCGACGACCAACAGCTACAAGCGCCTGGTCCCGGGCTACGAGGCGCCGGTCAACCTCGTCTACAGCCAGCGGAACCGCTCGGCGGCGGTGCGCATCCCGCTCTACACGCAGAGCCCGAAGGCCAAGCGCCTCGAGTTCCGCTGCCCCGACCCGTCGTGCAACCCGTACCTGGCGTTCTCGGCGATGCTCATGGCGGGGCTCGACGGGATCAACAACCGCATCGAGCCGCCCGACCCGGTGGACAAGGACCTCTACGACCTGCCTCCGGAGGAGCTGGCGCAGGTGCCACAGGTGCCGGGCTCGCTGGAGGCGGTGCTCGACGCGCTCGAGGAGGACAACGAGTTCCTCAAGGCCGGGGGCGTGTTCACCGACGACCTCATCGAGACGTGGATCAGCTACAAGCGGACCCACGAGGTCGACGAGATGCGGCTGCGGCCGCACCCGTGGGAGTTCGCGCTCTACTACGACATCTGAGCGGGCCGGGACGGCCGGGCGCGCGGAGCTCGCGTGCCCGGCCGTCCCGCGCTCGGGCAGGCTCGCGGTGGTCGTCCGTCACCACTGGAGGCCTCCGGTGACCGCCCGCATCGGCCACATCACCGTCGACCGCCGAGGGCCGTACCGCCTCGCCCGGTTCTGGGCGTCTCCGGGCCGCGTCCGAGCCGGCCGGGCCCCGGGCCGGGCGCGGCGTCACCGCCGGGGCCGGAGGCGGACGCAGCAGTGATCGGGCCCCGGCTCCAGGCGGGCGTCCAGGCCGGGCTCGAGCTCGGCGACGGCAGCGCCGAGGAGGCCGAGGTTCATGCCGCACACGAGCTCGGTGTGGCGGCGGGCGAGGTCGTGGAACGGGCAGTTGCGCAGCACGACCGTGCCGTCGTCGCGGGTGACCGGCTCGTAGCCGATCTCCTCCAGCGCCCCGAGGATCGCCGACCGGGGGGCGCGCCGGCCCGCCCGCTGGCGGACCCGTGCCGCCAGCGCCCGGCCCTCGGCGGCGCAGACCTCCTCGAGCGCCGCGTCGACCTCGACGCCCTCGGCCCGGGCCCGGTCGACGACGGCGGCGAGCAGCCGCCCGGCGAGCTCGTAGTCGCGGGGCGGGAGGGTGACCTCGAACTGGCGGAGGGCGCGCCGGTAGAGCTTCGCGGGTCGCCCCGCCCCCGGCCCCTGGCGGCCGGTCAGCCGCCGGTAGTCGATCTCCAGCAGGCCGTCGGCGGCGAGGCGGTCGAGGTGGTGGGCGGCCGTGCCCCGCTCGACGCCCACGGCCCGGGCGGCCTCGTCCCGGCTGACCCACCCCCCGGCGGCGACGACGTATTCGTACAGGGCCCGTCGCGACCCGTCGCCGAGCGCCGCGAGGGCGCCCAGGTCGTCGCCACGTGTCCGATCGATCTGCTCGCTCACGGCTCCGGGCCTCTCGACGGCCGCCGGCCGGCGAGGCCGGCGCGGCACCGCTCGAAGTCTAAAGCAAACGACCCTTGACGAAACAACGGCTCAGGCGAGCCGGAGCCAGACGCGCACGAGGTCCCGCAGGCGGTCGATGCCGACGTTCCGCTCCGCGCTCGTCCACACGACGTCGCCCCGCTCGAGGTCGCAGGCCGCGGCCAGGTCGCGCTTGCGCCGCTCCCGCTTCGAGGGCCGCACCTTGTCGTGCTTGGTGGCCACGACGGTGTGCGGCAAGCCGTGGGCCCGCAGCCAGGCGAGCAGCTGGAGGTCGAGGTCGGTGGGCCCCACCTCGCCGTCGACCAGCGCCATGACCATCGTGAGCGGCTCGCGCTCGAGCAGGTAGCCCTCGATCATCCGCTGCCAGCGGACCCGCATCGCCTTCGAGACCTTGGCGTAGCCGTAGCCCGGGCAGTCCACGAGCGTGGGGCCGCCCGGCTCGCCGACGACGTAGCAATTGAGCAGCTGGGTGCGGCCCGGGGTCTTGGAGGTCTGGGCGAGGTCGCGGCGGTTGGCGAGGGCGTTGAGCAGCGACGACTTGCCGACGTTCGACCGCCCGACGACCGCCACCTCTGCCGGCGAGGCGGGGAGCCGGTCGGCGGACCCGGCGGAGGTCACGAAGCGGAGGGCGAGGGGCGGGCTCATGGCGGCCACATTCTCGCCCCACCGGGCCCGCCCCACCGGCACGACCCCGCCGGCGGAGGGCCACGAGGCGTCGGCAGGTCACATCACAGCGCGCAGACCGGCGCGATGTGCTAGCCATTCCGCTCGGCGGGCGATCTTCTTGCCGATGCAGGGGGGAAGCAAGATGTCAGATCGTCCAGCACCGACCCGGTCGCGGGTCGGTCGAGCGATGGCGGCCCTCGCCGTCGCGCTCTCGGCCGTCGCCGCGGCCTCGCTGCCCGCGGACGCCGCACCCGGCGGGGGCGGCGGCCACGGCCACGGTGGTGGCCCCGGCCACGGCCACGGCCACGGCGGTCACCATGGTGGCGGCCCCGGCCGGGCCTGCGAGCACCGGGCCAACAACACCTACGACAAGCTGCTCGAGTGCGTCGACGCCGACGGGGTCTTCGAGCACCTCGAGGCGTTCCAGCGCATCGCCGACCGCCACGGCGGCACCCGGGCCTCGGGCACGCCCGGCTACGACGCCTCGGCCGACTACGTCGCCCGCCAGCTCGAGCGGGCCGGCTACGAGGTGACGCGCCAGGAGTTCGACTTCCCGTACTTCGAGGAGCTGTCCGAGCCGGTGCTCGAGATCGTCGACGGCGACCCGGTGGCGCTGGAGACCGTCACCTTCGAGTTCTCCGGCACGGGCGACGTCACCGGCCCCGTCGTGCCGGTCGACATCAACCTCGAGGGCGACCGGGCCTCCGACAGCGGCTGCGAGCCCGAGGACTTCGACGGCCTCGACCTCAGCGGCGACGCCGACATCGCGCTGATCCAGCGGGGCACCTGCGATTTCGGCGTCAAGGCGATCAACGCGCAGGAGGCCGGTGCCGAGGCCGTGGTCATCTTCAACCAGGGCAACGACCCCGGGCGCATGGACCTGATCCTCGGCACGCTCGGTGACCAGGCGGCCGGTGTCGTCACCATCCCGGTGGTCGGCGCGTCGTTCGACGACGGCGTGACGCTCAGCCAGCCGGGCACGACCGCCCACGTCGCCACCGAGACGTTCCTCGAGTTCCGCACGACCGAGAACGTCATCGCCGACAGCCCGTGGGGCGACCCCGACAACGTCGTGATGTCCGGCGCCCACCTCGACGGCGTCACCGACGGTCCGGGCATCAACGACAACGGCTCCGGCTCCGCCGCGCTGCTCGAGGTCGCCCTGAACATGGCCAAGGTCCACTCGCCCAACAAGCTGCGCTTCGCGTGGTGGGGCGCCGAGGAGTCGGGCCTGATCGGCTCGTGGCACTACGTGGAGAGCCTCTCGGAGGACGAGCTCGGCCGGATCGCGCTCTACATGAACTACGACATGGTCGGCTCGCCGAACTACATCCACATGGTCTACGACGCCGACGAGTCGACCTTCTCGGCCGCCGACTTCGGCGTCGAGGTCCCCGAGGGCTCGGCCGCCATCGAGGACGTCTACGAGTCGTTCTACACGTGGCTGGGCGTGCCCTACGACGACACGGCGTTCTCCGGCCGCAGCGACTACCAGGCGTTCATCCTCAACGGCATCCCGGCCAGCGGCCTGTTCACCGGCGCCGAGGAGACCAAGACCGAGGAGCAGGCGGCGATCTGGGGCGGCACGGTCGGCGACTGGTTCGACCCCTGCTACCACCAGGCCTGCGACACCCTCGACAACGTCGACCGTGACGCGATCGAGGTCAACAGCGACGTCATCGCCTTCGCCACGCTGACGTTCGCCTACAGCACCGAGGACGTCAACGGCGTGCCCGGCCGCCGGGTGCCCGGGCGTCCCTTCCACCTGCCGGACCCCGCCGGGCCCGAGGGCACCTTCGGCGGTGGTGGCGGCGGCGCCGGTCCCGCCCACGGGTCGCGCTGACCCGCGGCGGCTCGGCAACCGGCGCAGCCGGCGGGCCGGCCCTCCGGGGCCGGCCCGCCCGCGCCCGGGCCCGGCGGTCAGGCCAGCGCGGCCCGCAGCGCGGCCGCAGCCTCCTCGGTGGCCGCCTTGCCCTCGGGAACGAGGTCGCGCATGGCGAAGAAGCCGTGGATCACGCCGTCGTAGCGGGAGACGGTGACCGGCACGCCCAGCGCCTCGAGGCGGGCGCCGTAGGCCTCGCCCTCGTCGCGCAGGGGGTCGTACTCGGCGGTGACGACCAGCGCCGGCGGGACGGCCCGCACGACCTCGTCCGGGGCGTGGAGCGGCGAGCAGCGGGGGTCGGTGCGGTCGCCGTCGCCGACGTACTGCTGCCAGAACCAGGCCATCGTCTCCCGGGTGAGGAAGTAGCCCTCGGCGTTCTCCTCGATCGACGGGTGGGACATCGAACCGTCGGTGACCGGGTAGACGAGCAGCTGGAAGCGCAGGTCGGGCCCGCCGGCCGCCACCAGCTGCTGGCACACGACCGCGGCCAGGTTGCCGCCCGCCGAATCGCCCCCCACGGCCACCCGGCCGGGGTCGACGTCGAGCTCGTCCGCGTGGTCGACGACCCAGCGCACCGCGGCGACCGCGTCGTCGACGGCGGCCGGGAACGGGTGCTCCGGCGCCAGGCGGTAGTCGACCGACACGACCGTGGCCCCGCTGCCCAGCGCGAGCGCCCGGGCGGTGCCGTCGTGGGTCTCGACGCTGCCGATCACCCAACCGCCACCGTGGAAGTAGACGAGCGCCGGCCGGGGCCCGGGCTCGTCGGTCGGCACGTAGACGCGCACCGGGACGTCGCCCGCCGGCCCCGGGGCCGACAGGTCGGTGACCCGGTGGACCTCGGGCCGGGACTCGGTGGCGCACAGCGCCGCGTAGGCGGCCCGCATGTCCTCCGGGGTGAGCGGCACCCCCTCGGGCTGCGCGGCGGCGATGACGTCGAGGATGTTCTGGACCTCGGGCGTGACCGGCATCGTCCCTCCCAGCGACTGACGGGACCGTCATCATCGCGGCCGGCCGTGACGGCCGCCACACGCCGCGGTGGAGCCGCGTGCGCTCACCCGGCGCCGTAGAACAGCCGCTCGACCACCCGCCGGGCCCGCCGGGTGCGGCGGCGGTGCTCCTCCCGCAGCTCGGTCGGGGTCGTGTCGAGCGATCGGGCCAGGCGCAGCAGGTCGTGCGGCCGCGTCGGCAGCGAGTCGACCGCGGTCGGCGCCGAACCGACGAGCCACCAGCGGTTCCGGGTCCGCTCGCAGAACCGGTACGAGTCCCGCAGCACCGCCGCGTCCTCGGCGGACACCTCGCCCCTCTGCTCCAGCACGTCGAGCGCCCGCATCGTCGAGGGGGCCCGGGTGCGGGTGCGCAGCTGCAGCAGCTGGACCGTCCACTCCACGTCCGCCATCGCCCCCCGCCCGAGCTTGAGGTGGAACCGGGGGTCCTCCCCGGGCGGGATCCGCTCGCGCTCGACCCGGGCCTTCATGCGCCGGATCTCGCGCTCGTGCGCCGCCCCGAAGGGTCGCTCCCACACCGCCTCCTCGATCAGGGCCAGGAACCGCCGGCCCAGCTCGGGGTCGCCCGCGACCGGCCGGGCCCGGGTCAGCGCCTGGCGCTCCCAGGTCTGCGCCCAGCGGTCGAGGTAGGCGGCGTAGCCCTGCAGGCTGCGGGTCAGCGGACCGTGGCGGCCCTCCGGGCGCAGCGTGGCGTCGACCTCGTAGATGCGGCGGGCCGGCGTGTCGCCCGCCAGGAAGCGCAGGACGCCCGAGGCCACCCGCAGCCCCTCGTCGTGGTCGGCCGCCGAACCGCCGTCGTGGACGAACAGCACGTCGAGGTCGCTGGCGTAGGACAGCTCGCCGCCGGCGAACCGGCCCAGCGCCACCACCGCGAACGGCACCTTCGGGTCGAGCTGGGCCAGCGCGGTCTCCAGGCAGGCCTCGGCCTGGGCGGTGAGGTCGGCGGCCACGACCGGGACGTCCGCCTGCCCGAACACGTCACGGGCCGCGACGCCCAGCAGGTGCCGGCCCCGCCACCGGCGCAGCGCCCGCTGCTTCTCCGCGATCGTCGGTCGCCAGTCGACCGTCGAGGCGGCCGAGGCGATGAGGCCGTCCCGGTCGAGCGTCCGCAGCCGCGACTCGTCGGCCAGGCGCTCGATGAGGTCCGGGTTGGCGACGAGGACGTCGCCCAGCAGCGCGCTGGTGCCGAGCAGCAGGCACAGTCGCTCGGCCACGTCGGGGCTGTCCCGGAAGGCCTGGGCGAGCGCCATCGACCGCTGCTCCCCGGAGGCCAGCTTGCGCAGGCCGAGCAGGCCGAGGTCGGGGTCCGGCGACGACGACAGCCAGTCGAGGACGAGCGGCATCAGCTGCTGCATCATCCGGGACGACCGGGTGAGGCCCCGGGTCAGCTCGCGCACCGCCTCCCGGGTGCGGGCGGCGTCGGTGAAGCCGAAGCTGGCCAGCGCCGACGCGGCCGCCTCGGGTGACAGGCGCCCGGCGCCCGCCAGGCTGTCGAGCAGCGGGCGGAAGTAGAGCCGCTCGTGGACCGACCGGACGAGGTTGCGCTGCCGGGCGAGGTCGCGGTCGAAGGCCTCGGTGGGGCCGGCCTCCGGCGTGCCCCGGTAGCCGAGCACCCGGGCGATCCGCCGCCGGTGGGCCCGGTCGGCCGGGACGGTGTGGGTCTGCCGCTCGTCCTCGATCTGGAGGGCGTGCTCGACCCGGCGGAGGAACCGGTAGGCGTCGGCCAGCGCCACGGCGTCGTCGTGGGCCACGTAGCCGGCAGCGTCCATCTCGGCCAGGGCGACGAGCGTCGTGGGCGAGCGCAGCTCGGGGTCGGCCCGCCCGTGGACGAGCTGGAGCGTCTGCACGGCGAACTCGATGTCGCGGATGCCGCCCGGGCCCCGCTTGACCTCACGGTCGGCGACGCCCTCCCGCTGGACCTCGGCCTCGGCCCGGGCCTTCAGCGCCCGCAGGGACCGCAGGTCGTCGGCACCGAACGGCCGCTCCCACAGCGCGGCCGCGGCCGCCTCGGCCCATTCCGCCCCGACCTCCCGGTCGCCGGCGACTGGCACCGCCTTCAGCAGGGCCTGGAACTCCCACGGCTGGGCCCAGCGCTCCCAGTAGGCGCGGTAGCTGGCGACCGTGCGGGTGAGGGCGCCGTCGCGACCCTCGGGCCGCAGGTTGGCGTCGACCCGGTAGCAGCGACGCGCGAGGTCCATCACCGCCCGGGCCGCCCGGGCGTCGCCCCCGACGAACATCAGGTCGATGTCGCTGGCGTAGTTGAGCTCGCGGCCGCCGAGCTTCCCCATGCCGACGACGGCCAGCCCGGCGGCGCCGACCAGCCCCACCGCCCGGTCGAGCACGGTGGCGGCGACGTCGGCCAGCGCCGCGGTCGTCTGCTCGAGGCTGCGCCGGCCCAGCAGGTCGACGGCCATGATCCGCAGGTGGGCGAGGCGCTTGGCCCGAACGAGGCTGGCGGCGTCGGGGGCCGCGGCGATGAGCGCCAGGCCGCCCCGGCCGGCCCCGCCCTGCGCGTCGTCGAGGTCGGCCAGCACGTCGAGGGCGGCGGGGTCGGTCTCGATCAGGCGCGTCGCGCTGCGGCTGGCGGCGACGACGGTCACGACGGCCTCGGCCAGCGGCGGCGAAGCCGCGATCCGGTCGACGACGTCGGCGTCGAGGCGGCCCAGCGCGGCCCGCACCGCGTCGGGGTGCGCGCTGCGCTCCACGAGCTCGGCCAGGTCCACGGGATCGAGTCTGCCGCCTCGGTCGCGTCGCCGCCGCCACCCGCCCCTACCCTTGACGGCCGTGGCCCGGATCCGCGTTGCGCTCTGCCAGATCAACACCACCGTCGGCGACCTGGACGGCAACGCCGAGAGGGTGCTGGAGGCCACCCGGGAGGCCGAGGCCGCGGGCTGCGACCTGGCCGTCTTCCCCGAGCTCGCCCTGACCGGCTACCCGCCCGAGGACCTGCTCCTCAAGCCGGGCTTCGTCGCCGACAACCGGCGGGCGCTCGACCGGGTGGCGGCGGCGACGGGCGAGTGCGCCGTGGTCGTCGGGTTCGTCGACGCCGGGCGCGACCTGTACAACGCCGCCGCCGTCTGCGCGCACGGCCGGGTGCACGCCGTGTACCACAAGCGCAACCTGCCCAACTACGCGGTCTTCGACGAGCAGCGCTACTTCGCGCCCGGCCAGGTGACCTCGCCCCTCGTCGAGGTCGCGGGGGTGCGGGTCGGCGTGTCGATCTGCGAGGACGCCTTCAACCCCACCGGCCCCATCGCCACCCAGGCCGACGGCGGGGCCGAGCTGGTCGTCAACGTCAACGCCTCGCCGTACTACGCCAACCGCCTGGCCGAGCGCGAGCGCATGCTCGCCACCCGGGCGTCCGACGCCTCGTGCACGCTCGTCTACGTCAACCAGGTCGGCGGCCAGGACGAGCTGGTCTTCGACGGCGCCTCGATGGTGTTCGACACCCACGGCGAGCTGGTCGCCCGCGCCCGCCAGTTCGACGAGCAGACGCTGGTGTGCGACATCGACGTCCAGCCGGTCTTCCGCAAGCGGTTGCTCGACCCCCGGGGGCGGCGCACCGACGCGCCCCTGCCGGTGGTGACGATCTCGTCGGCGCCGCGGGTGGCGGACCCCGCCGACGTCCGGCGGCCCGAGGTCGCCCCCACCCTGCCCCCGGTGCAGGAGGTCTACGAGGCCCTGGTCGTCGGCACCCGCGACTACGTCCGCAAGAACGGCTTCACCGACGCGGTGATCGGCCTGTCGGGCGGCATCGACTCGTCGCTGGTGGCGCTGATCGCCGTCGACGCCCTGGGCGCCGACCACGTCCACGGCGTGCTCATGCCGTCCCGCTACTCCACCGAGCACTCGCTGACCGACGCCGAGAAGCTCGCCACCGAGCTGGGCATCGACCACCGGGTCATCCCCATCGAGCCGGCCCACGCCGCGCTGCTCGACATGCTCGCCCCCAGCTTCGAGGGGCTCGAGCCCGACGTCACCGAGGAGAACCTGCAGTCGCGCATCCGCGGCGTCGTGCTCATGGCGCTGTCGAACAAGTTCCCGGGGTGGATCGTCCTCACGACCGGCAACAAGAGCGAGAGCGCCGTCGGCTACTCCACCCTCTACGGCGACACCGCCGGCGGCTTCGCGGTCATCAAGGACGTGCCCAAGACGCTGGTCTACGAGCTGTGCCGCGACCGCAACGCCCGGGCGGGCCGGCCGCTCGTGCCCGAGGACGTGCTCACCAAGCCGCCGTCGGCCGAGCTGCGCCCCGACCAGTTCGACCAGCAGTCGCTGCCGCCCTACGACGTGCTCGACCCGATCCTCGAGGCCTACGTCGAGGACGACCGCACCCGGGCCGAGCTGGTGGCCATGGGGTTCGACCCGGCCCTCGTCGAGCGGGTCACCCGGATGGTCGACACCGCGGAGTACAAGCGCCGGCAGACGCCGCCCGGTGTGCGGGTGACGCCGAAGGC
This sequence comes from Acidimicrobiales bacterium, assembly GCA_035304465.1. Taxonomy (GTDB): domain Bacteria; phylum Actinomycetota; class Acidimicrobiia; order Acidimicrobiales; family VFJN01; genus ZC4RG19. The sequence continues at coordinate 12,694 of DATGPY010000278.1, forward strand.
GTTCGGCAAGGACCGCCGGGTGCCGATCACCAACCGCTACCGCGGCTGACCGCACCGCGGCGCGTGGGCCGCCGGCGCGGGCGACGATTGCCCCCGGCGGGGCGCGAGCGGCGATGCTGGGGGCGTGAGCGCCGACATGCCCCCACCGAGACCCGACGCCGGCCCGTCCCGCCCGGACGGCCCACCGGTGACGATCCAGGCCGTGCTGTTCGACCTCACCGGCGTCCTCACCACCTCGCCGTGGCCGGCGCTGGAGGCCTCGGCCGGGGGCGATCTCGAGCTGCTGACCGGCCCCTACCACGAGGACACCGACCACCCGTGGCACCGCCTGGAGCGGGGCGAGATCACGCTGGAGGAGTGGCTGCTCGCGGTCACCGCACTGGCGGAGGAGCAGGGGCGGACCCTCGACCTGTCGCCGATGCGCACCCTCCTCGACGACCTCGCGGTCCACGAGGACGTCGTGGCGCACGTCGCCGGGCTGCGGGCCGACGGCTACGTGACCGCGCTGGTCACCAACAACGTGCGGGAGGGGGCCTCGACCTGGCGGGCCAAGCTGCCGGTCGACGACCTGTTCGACGTCGTCGTCGACAGCTCCGCCGTGGGCATGCGCAAGCCCGACCCGGCGATCTTCACCCACACGCTCGACCTGCTGGGCGGGGTGGCGCCCGAGCGGGCGGTGTTCCTCGACGACGTCGAGAGCAACCTCGCGGGCGCCCGGCGGGCCGGCCTGCACACGATCCTGGTCGGCGACCCGCCCGCCGAGGCGCTCCGGGCGCTCGATACGCTGCTGGGCCGCCGCGCCGGCTCCGGCGTGTGACGCCGGCGCACCGCCCGCCGCCCCGAGCCACCCGAGGACGCCCATGGCCGACGTCGCCGAGACCATCGAGGAGAGCGGTCGCCGCATCGGCAGCCACGCGTGGGTCGAGGCGCGGCTGTTCGAGATCGTGGGCCGGTGGTCGGGCACGGTGCCCGAGCCCCGGGCCCGTGCCCTGTTCGCGAGCCAGAGCCACCACCACGCCTGGCACGCCGAGCTCTGGCACGACCTCCTGCCGGCCCTGCCGCACGTGGCGACCGACGCGTTCGTCGCCCCCGCGGCCGGCGACGCGGCGCTGATCTCGGCGCTCGAGGAGCTCGACGCCGGGGGCGACGTCCCCGACGGGGCAGCGAGCGCCGGCGGCGGCACCGGAGGGCGCGACGGCGGGGCCGAGGGCCCCGGCGCGGCGGGGAACGCCGGTGGCGAGGACGACGGCCGGCTCGTCACGCTCGGCCGGCTCACGGTGCTGTACCGGCGGGTGCTGCCGGAGCTCGCCGCCCGCTACGCCGACCACTTGGCCCGCACGACGCCGGTGACCGACGGTCCGACCATCCGGGTGCTGCGCCTGGTCACCGCCGACATCGAGGCCGACACCGCCGAGGGCGAGGCGCTCATCGAGGCCCTGGGCGGCCCCCACCCCCCGGCCTGACACGCCGGCGCGCGCCGGTCGCCCCGGCGTCAGTTCGGGGAGGGCTCGCCGAGGCCGAGCTGGCGCAGCAGCGGCGCCCGCATGGGCGGTGGCGGGGTGTCGCGCCCGGTCGACCGCAGCACCCGCAGGACCGCTGCCAGCTCCGCCAGGCCGCCGAGGTCGGGGCGAGGGCGTGCCAGGTCGCCCGCCAGGAGGCGGTCGGCGTCGGTCCCGGTCAGCTCGGCGGAGGACATCTCACCCATCGCGAACGCCGGCGGGGCCGCATCGGATATGGGCACCGCGGCCGCGGCCACCGGCCCGGCGGCCCGCGTCACACGAGGGCGACCTGGTTCTCGAGGTGGCGGCGCAGCGACGCCAGCGCCCGGTGCTGCAGCGCCTTGACGGCGCCCTCCCGCTTGCCCAGCAGCCGGGCCACCTCCTCGACCGACAGGTCGGCCACCACCCGCAGCAGCACGACGTCGCGCTGGTCGGGCGAGAGCACGCCGAGCAGCTCGCGCACGCTGTCGTGGGACAGCAGGGCGAAGGCGTCCTCCTCGACGTCGCCCCAGTCGGCGGCGGTGGTGTCGTCGACGCCGACCTCGCCCTGCACCATCGGCTGGCGGCTGCTGCGACGCCGGTCGTCGACCATGCGGTGGTGGGCGATCGTGAACAGCCACGACCGGAAGCTGCGGTCGTCGCCCTCGAACCCGCCCAGCTTGCGGTGCACCTGGGCGAAGACGTCGTTGGTCAGGCCGTCGGGGTCGCTGGCCCGGTGCCAGCGGAGGTACGACGCGACCTGGCCGGCGAAGCGGCGGTAGAGGTGCTCGAAGGCGATCGGGCACCCGGCCCGGGCGTTGTCGACGAGTGCGGTGACCGGGAGGTCGCGACGGGAGCGGTTCGGTGGCGTGGTCGGTCGGCTCCGTCGGTCGCTGGACTGCACGTGAGTCCTTCCCCCCGGATCTCCCAGGCCGTGGGCGGTCGGTCGTCGTCGCTGCCGCCCCCGGCGGGTCACCTTAGCGAACCGCCACCGGCGCCGCCGGGGGCAGGCGGCGGACCGGTGATCGTCACCCGTCGTGGGCGTCGAGGTGGTCACTCTTGACCGCACCGGTATCCTTTGACGCGCCCAGGTTGCCCGGAGGTGACCTGCGGCATGAGTCGACCGTGTCGGCTTCGGGAGCTGCTTCCGTTCCCCGGGCGACGCGGGGCTCCGCACGGACCGAGTCAGACGCGAGAAGGACGTTACGTTGCCCAAGGAGCGCGTCGAGCGCGACGAGGAAGATCTCGTCCGGCTGTACCTCACCGACATCGGCCAGTACCCGCTACTGACCAAGGACGACGAGGTTCGCCTGGCGCAAGCCATCGAGGCCGGCAACGCCGCCCGTCGCGAGCTCGAGACCAACGGCAAGAACCTTGGTCCGGCTCGCAAGCGCGAGTTGCGCCGCGCTGCGCGCGAGGGCGAGAAGGCCGAGCGCACGTTCGTCCAGTCGAACCTGCGGCTGGTCGTCTCGATCGCCAAGAAGTACCAGGCGTCCGGCCTGCCGCTCCTCGACCTCATCCAGGAGGGCAACCTCGGCCTCATGCACGCGGTCGAGAAGTTCGACTGGCGCAAGGGGTTCAAGTTCTCCACCTATGCCACGTGGTGGATCCGCCAGGCGATCACCCGCGGCATCGCCAACACGGGTCGCACCATCCGCCTGCCCGTGCACGCCGGCGACACGCTGGCCCGGTTGCAGAAGGCCCGAGCCCGGCTCGAGCTCAAGCTGGGCCGCCCGGCCACGCTGGCCGAGCTCGCCGCCGAGGTCGAGATGCCCGAGGACAAGGTGACCGAGGCGCTGCGCTTCGCCGCCGAGCCCCTCTCGCTGTCCGAGCCGCTCCGAGAGGACGGCGACGCCGAGCTCGGCGACGTGGTCGAGGACCGCTCGGCCGAGTCGCCCTTCGAGGTGGCCGCGACGGCACTGCTGCCCGAGGAGATCAACCGCCTGCTCGCCCCGCTCGACGAGCGCGAGCGGGAGATCCTCAAGCTGCGCTTCGGCCTCGACCGGGGCGAGCCGCGCACGCTCGAGGAGGTGGGCGAGCACTTCAACCTCACCCGCGAGCGCATCCGCCAGATCGAGGCGCGGGCGATGTCGAAGCTGCGGCACCCGTCGTCCGACACCGGTGCCCGCGACCTGCTCGCGGTCTGACCCGACCGGGCAGCAGCACTCGTCCACGGGGCGCCCCCCACGGGCGCCCCGTCCCGCGCCCGGGCCTCCTCAGCGCACGCCGGTGCGCTCGAGGATCTCGTCGAGCCGCAGCACGTCGCTGGTCGTCACGATGCCGACGAACCGGTCGTCGTTGTCGACCACCGCGAGCACGTCGGTGTCCCCCCGCTCCATGGCCTGCACGGCGTCGCGGACGAGCCAGGTCGGGCGGCCCCGGGTGAGGTCGGTCCGGGCGATCTCCCGCACCTCGGTGGTGGCCCACGCCTCGCGCCGGACGGCGACCACCTCGTCGAGCACCGCCATCCCCCGGTACCGGTTGGCCTCGTCGACGACCGGCACGGCCCGGCGCCGCTGGCCCACGAGGTGGACGGTGAGGAACTCCTCGATGGTGGCGTCGGGCGGCACCGTGCGGACGTCGGTCGTCATGACCGCGCTGATCGGCAGCTCGAAGCGGCGCTCCAGGTGCCCGAGGCGGCCGGCGCGCTGGTACCGGGCCACGGAGTGCGAGTCGCCGAGCAGCAGCTGCGACGCCGCGGTGGCCAGCAGCGCGGGCACGACGAAGGCGGGACTGCCGGTCGTCTCGGCCACGAACACGACGCCGGCCAGCGGCGTCCGGTAGCCGGCGCCGAGGAACGCCGCCATGCCCACGACGACGAGGAGGTCGATGTCGTCCATGCCCAGGGCGTCGGCCGCCACCCGGCCGGTGAGCGCGCCGGTGACCACGAGCGGGATGAACAGGCCGCCGACGCCGCCCGCGCCGTAGGTGGCCATCACCGCCGCGACCCGGACCGCGAGCAGCAGGACCACGAGCCACACGCCGTGCTGTGGGTCGGTCGCCCACCGGATGGCGTCGTAACCGGGCCCGAGCGACAGTGGCGCGTCGAGGGTCGCGTCCGACACCCAGGCGAGCACCGCCAGCGCCGCCCCGCCGACGGCCAGGCGGGTCGGCCACGGGACCGACACCACCTGCTCGCTGCGCAGGCGGTGGATGGCGACGGCGAACAGCCGGGCGCCGACGCCGCACAGCACGCCGATGAGGAGGGCGCCGCCGATCTCCCGCCACCCGAAGCCGAAGGTGCCCTCGACCGGGAAGAGCGGGTCGGTGCCCTTGACCGCGGCGAAGGTCAGGTAGCTCGCCGCCGCGGCCACCATCGCCGGCAGGACGTTGCGGCGGGCCAGGTCGGCCCGGTACGGCACCTCGATGGCGAACAGCGCGCCGGCGGCCGGGGCCTTGAAGATCGCTGCCACGCCGGCGGCCGCGCCGGCCACCAGCAGCAGCTTCGCGTCCTCCCGGGAGAAGAACCGGCTGAACCGGCGCTGCAGGCCGGCGCCGAGGACCGAGCCGGCGTAGATCGAGGGACCCTCGAGGCCGAGGGCGCCGCCGTAGCCGATCGTTCCGATGCTGGCGAGCACGCGGGCGACGACCGGGCGGGGGTCGATGCGGTGGTCGGCCTGCTCGTGGAAGGCGCGGATGTACTCATCGGACGTCGTCGGGGTCGCGCCGCCGCCGATCCACCGCAGGCACACCACGGCGACGAGCAGGCCGAGCGTCGGCGCCAGCGCCTGGACGGCGAGGGGCTGGTCGGCGACCGCGTCGAAGAGCACCTCGACGGTGACGTGCTCGATGCCCAGCACGACCGCGCCGACGGTCACCCCGGTCGCCGCGGCGAGCAGCAGCGTCTGGTTGGTGCGTCGCCCGATGACCCGCGCCTCGGTCTGCCGGCGGGCGGACAGCAGCGGACGAGACGCGAGCATGAGCGCAGACATTACGCCGCCGGTGGCGGGCCGCCGGAAGCCGGCCGCGGCGGCCGCGCCGCCGCAGGCCGGCGGATCGCGGGCCCTGCAGGACCCGTTGCGGGGACTTTACGAAGTCGCGTCGATCGCGGCCGGCAGGACCGCTACGATCGCCGCCATGAAGAAGCTGCTGCTGCTCGTCGTGATCGCTGCCCTGGCCACCATCGCCACGAAGAAGGTGCGCTCGGCCTGATCTCGCGGACGGCCCTCGCCGCTCCCCCGGTGCCACGGCGCCGCGGGGGCGGCGAGGGCCGTCGCCGTTCCCATGCCCAGCGGGCCAGGACGCCCGCGCCGACCGCGGCCAGCAGCGCGCCACCGCCCACCGCGGCATGGCGCGGAGCCGGCATGGGCACCCGCTCCCGCAGCGGCACCCGACGGGTGAAGCGCCGGACCTCCCAGCCGCGCCGGCGGGCGGTGCGCAGCAGCTCCCGGTCGGGGTTCACCGCGACCGGGTGCCCGACCGCCTCCAGCATCGGCAGGTCGGTGGCCGAGTCGCTGTAGGCGTACGACGCCGCCAGGTCGATGCCGTCGCGGGCGGCGACGGCCTTGATGGCCTCGACCTTCTGCGGCCCGTAGCAGTAGAGCTCCGTGCGCCCGGTGTAGCGGCCGTGCTCGTCGAGCTCGGCACGGGTGGCGATCGCCTCGTCCACCCCAAGGTAGCGGGCCAGCGGGGCCACGATCTCCTCGGGCGAGGCGGACACGATGAACACCTTCCGCCCGGCCGCCCGGTGCTCGCGGATGAGCTCGAGCGCCTCGTCGTAGACGATGGGCTCGACCACCTCCACCAGCGTGTCCCGCACGATGGCGCTGATCTCCGCCTGGTCCCACCCCTTGGTCAACCGCAGCACCGAGTCGCGCAGCTTGGCGAGCTTCCGCTGCGAGGCGCCGAACTGCGCGTAGACCAGCTGCCCCCAGGCGGCCCGCAGCAGCGTCCGCCGCGACAGCAGGCCCGCACGGTGCAGCGGGCCGCTGAAGGCCACCATCGACGCCTTGGCGATGACGGTCTTGTCCAGGTCGAAGAAGGCCGCCTCCACGGCCGCCGACCCTACCGGCGGCCGGCGCCCCGGTCGCCGTGACCTCCGGCGCAGCTCCGGATGTGACCCCTTGATGTCCTCCGCGACATCTGCGTAACCTTCGGCACCCTCGCTGATGCCGGGGCGCCACCCACCGCCCGCGGCAGGCCGTCGCACCACGCCCCCGTCGCCCGCCGCCTGCCGTGGAGGTCCCGTGCTCATCGCGTGCTGGTCGGTCAAGGGCGGGGTCGGCACCAGCGTCGTCGCCGCCTCGCTCGCCCTGCTGCTCGCCCGCGACGCCGCGCCCGGTGCCGTGCTCGCCGACCTGGCCGGCGACGCGCCGGCCGTGCTCGGCCTGCCCGAGCCGGAGGGCCCCGGGCTGGCCGGCTGGCTCGCCGCCGGGCCCTCCGTGCCCGCCGACGGGCTCGCCCGGCTCGAGGTCGAGGCCGCGCCGGGCCTCGGCCTGCTCCCCCGGGGCACGGGGCCGCTGGCGCCCGACCGGGCCGGCGTGCTGGCCGCGGTGCTCGATCGGTCGCCCCGGCCGGCGGTCGTCGACTGCGGGCGCTGCGGCGACCCGGCGGTCGACGGCGTCGTCGAGCGGGCGCCCGTGTCGCTGCTCGTGACCCGCCCCTGCTACCTGGCGCTGCGTCGGGCCGTGGCGGCACCGCGGCGGCCCACCGGGGTGGTCCTGGTCGACGAGCCCGGCCGCGTCCTGTCGGCCGCCGACGTCCGGGCGGCGGTCGGCGTCCCGGTCGTCGCCCGGGTGCTGCTCGACCCGCTCGTCGCCCGCCTCGTCGACGCCGGGCTGCTCAGCGGCCGGCTGCCCCGCACGCTCCACGCCCTGCGGGAGGTGGCCTGAGGTGGCCTCGCTCGAGGCCCGCGTCCACCGGCGGGTGCTGGCGTCCGCCACGGGTGGCCCGCTCGACGACGACGCGCTGGCCGAGCACGTGCGGGCCGAGGCGCCGCTGCTCGACCCCGACCAGCTGGCCGCGACCGTGGCCCGGGTGCGGGCCCGCATCGACGGCCTCGGGCCCGTCGAACCGCTGCTGGCCGATCCGGCGGTCACCGATGTGCTGGTCAACGGCCCCGGCCCGGTGTGGGTCGAGCGGGCCGGGCGGCTCGCCCGCACCGACGTCGTGCTCGACGAGGCCGCCATCGCGCTGCTCGTCGAGCGGGTCGTCGCGCCGCTGGGGCTGCGGGCCGACCGGACCGCACCGATCGTCGACGCCCGGCTGCCCGACGGCTCCCGGGTGCACGTCGTGCTCGCGCCCCTGGCCGTCGACGGGCCGGTCGTGACCATCCGGCGCTTCGGCGCCACCGGCGTCGGGCTCGCCGCGTTCTGCGGGCCGGCCGTCGTCGACCTGCTCGCCGCCGCGGTGGCCGACGGCCTCAACGTGCTCGTGTCCGGCGGCACCGGGGCCGGCAAGACGACGCTGCTCAACGCGCTGTGCCGGCACCTCCCGCCCGGCGAGCGGGTGGTCACCATCGAGGACGCGGCCGAGCTCCGCCTGCCCGGCGAGCACGTCGTCCGGCTGGAGGCCCGGCCCGCCACCCCGGACGGGCTGCCGGCCGTCGGGGTGCGCGACCTGCTGCGGGCGGCGCTGCGGATGCGGCCCGACCGCATCGTCGTCGGCGAGGTCCGGGGCGCCGAGGCCTTCGACATGCTCCAGGCGATGAACACCGGCCACGGCGGGTGCCTGTCCACCTGCCACGCCAACGGGCCGGCCGACGCGCTGCGGCGGGTGGAGACCATGGCGCTGCTCGGGGGCGTCGACGTGCCGCTGCTCGTCGTGCGGCGTCAGATGCTCCGCGCCGTCGACCTCGTCGTCCACGTGTCGCGCGCCGCGGGGGCGTCGCGGCGGGTCACGGCCGTGGCCGAGGTGGTCGAGCGGGACGACGACCGCGTGGAGGTCCGGCTGCTGGCCGACGGGGACGGCGTCGTCGGTCGACGGCGGCGCCCGGCCCGGGTGGGTGGGGCGTGAGCGCCACGTCGCCGGCCGCGGTCGCCGTCGCCGCCCTGGCGGTCGTGGCCGCCGGGCACTGCCTCGACGCCGCCCTCGCCCACCACCGAGTGCGCCGCCGGCTGGCGGACCCGGACCGGGCACCGGCCGGCCCGTCTGGCACCGCTGGCCGGCAGCGGCACGCGGGCGTCCTGGTGGCGCTCGCCGTCGCGGGGGTCGCCGCGGCCGCGGCCGGTCCGTGGGCCGCCGGGATGCTGGTGGCGGTCGCGACCGCAGGACCGGGGCGGGCGGCGGTGCGGCGGCGGGCGGACCGGCGGCGGCAGCGGCGCCTGCAGCTCCCCGG
>DATGPY010000279.1:0-10721 GCA_035304465.1 Acidimicrobiales bacterium
GGCGTGACCCGGTGGGTCCACGGTTCGTGACACGCTCGCCCTGCTCCGTGGCGGCCTGAACATCCCGGCGCGACGCGGCCTAGGTTGCGGTGTCGTGAAGGGGTGGATGGTCGGACTGGCACTGGTGATCGTGCTCGTCGCGTCCGGGACGGGCCTGTGGATCACCTGGGACGACACCCAGACCTCCCGAGCCAGCCCGGTCGGCCGGACCGCCGACGTCGCCACCTCGACGACGGCCGGCCAGGACGCCCGGACGACGACCACGATGGCGCTCGCCCCGGCCTGCGGGTTCGGCGACGAGCCCGTCACCACCGACCCCGCCGAGGACTGGGCCACGACGATCGTCGACACCCGGCACCGGCTCCCCGAGGACTTCGTGCCCCCCGACCTCGTGCCCGTGTCCGACGCAGGCTTCGACACCCAGGACCAGGTCCGGGCCGTCATGATCGAGGACCTCGCCGCCATGCGGGCGGCCGCCGAGGCCGCCGGCGCCCCGTTCGTCGTCGTCTCCGGCTACCGCAGCTTCTCGTACCAGGCGCAGCTCTACCTCCAGCGGGTCGCGCAGGTCGGCGAGGAGGAGGCCAACCGGCGGACCGCCCGGCCGGGCCACAGCGAGCACCAGCTCGGCACCGCCATCGACGTGCTCGACCCCCAGGGCGGCGACCTCACGACCGCCTTCGCGGAGACGCCCACCGGCCGGTGGATCGCGGACCACGCCCACGAGTTCGGCTTCGTCCTCAGCTACCCGGAGGGCGCCCGCGACCGCACCTGCTACGACTACGAGCCCTGGCACCTGCGCTACGTGGGCCGGGACGCCGCGGCGGCGATCCACGAGCTGGGCGTCACGCCCCGGGAGTGGATGGCCGCCCAGGCGGGCCGGACCCCGAGCGGGTGATGCCGGGCCGGGGGCCGGAGCCGGGGTCGCGGCCGACCCGCCCGCCGCTCCGATTAGCGTCGATCCGGTGTCACGACGCCCCCTCCGCCTCCTGGCCGCGCTGCTCACGCTGACGCTCGTCGCCGCCTGCGCCGACGAGGCCGACGAACCGCTCGCCGGTGGCGCCCGCGCGGACGGCGACGCCGAGGCCGCCGGCGGCGACACGCTCGACTGGTCGACCTGCGGCGGCGACGCCCAGTGCGCCGAGCTCGAGGTCCCGCTCGACCACGACGACCCCGACGGCGACACGATCACGATCAGCGTCGCCCGCGCCCCCGCCCGGGGAGACCGGATCGGCGCCCTGTTCGTCAACCCCGGCGGTCCGGGCGCGACGGCCGCGGACTTCGCCGTGACCCTCGCCTACATGCTGCCGCCCGAGGTGACCGAGCACTTCGACATCGTCGGCGTCGACCCCCGGGGCACCGGGGCCAGCGAGATCGACTGCGGCGGCGACATGCGAGAGCTGTACGGGCTCGACCCCACGATCGACTCGCCCGAGGACGTCGAGGAGCTGCTCGAGGTCAGCCAGGACTACGTCGACGGCTGCGAGGCCGATGCCGGCGAGCTGCTGCCCCACCTGGGCACCGAGGCCGTCGCCCGCGACATCGACGCCGTCCGCGAGGCGATGGGCGACGAGCAGCTGAACTACCTCGGCTTCAGCTACGGGACCGCCATCGGCCAGGTGCTCGCCGACCTCTACCCCGACCGGGTGCGGGCCATGGTCCTCGACGGCGTGCTGGAGATCGGGCCCGACGGCGTCGAGACCGCCACGCAGCAGGCCGCCGGGTTCGAGACCGCGCTGCAGCGGTTCGCCGACGACTGCAGCGACGACCCCTCGTGCCCCATCGCCGACGACCCGATCGGCGCGATCGAGGAGCTCGAGGCGATGGTCGAGGAGGAGCCGATCCCGGCCGAGCCCCGGGACCTCGGCCCCGGCGAGCTGTCCATCGGCCTGGCCATGCCCCTCTACAGCGAGGCGCTGTGGCCCGACCTGGCCGACGCGGTCGCGGACGCCCTCGACGGCGACGGCAGCGGCATGGTGTCGCTCGCCGACCAGTACATCGGCGTGGCGAGCTTCGACGTCTACTTCGCGGTCAACTGCCTCGACTTCGCCTGGCCCGACGACCCCGAGGAGCTGCTCGACGCCGCTGCGGAGGCGGCGGAGACGGCGCCGCACTTCGGTGAGGCGATCGTCAACGACTACGTCCGCTGCCCGATGTGGCCCGTCGAGGAGGACCCGCTGGAGCCGGTGACGGCGCCCGGCGCGCCACCGATCCTGGTGGTGTCGACGACCGGCGACCCGGCCACGCCGTACGAAGCCGGGGTCCGCACGGCCGAGCGGCTCGAGAGCGGCGTCCTGCTGACCTACGACGGAGACGGCCACACCGTGGTGGCCGACGGGGTCGACTGCGTCGACGACATCGTCGCCGCCTACCTGGTCGACCTCGAGGTGCCGGAGGACGGCACCACCTGCACCGACGACTGACGCCGGCGGGCGTCAGCCCTGGGTGCCCTCGGCCACCAGCCGCTCGAGGGTCAGCTCCGGGTACTCGGACTCGATCCGGGCCAGCCAGTACGGGCTCTCGAACAGCGCGTAGAGCGTGCCGCTCGCACGCGACAGCACCCGCACGCCCGGCATCCGGGCCAGCTCCGGCGCCGAGGCCTCGTCGGTGCGGCGGGCGATCGTGTACGGCGTCGGCGTGAGCTCGGCGGCGGCGCCGAACTCGTTCTCCAGCCGCCACGACGCCACCTCGAGCTGCATCGGGCCCACGGCGGCCAGGACGGGCGCCTGGTCGCCGAGGTCGGGGTCGCGCAGCACCTGCACCACACCCTCGTCGTCGAGCTGGGCGATGCCCCGGCGGAACTGCTTGAACCGGCCGGTGTCCCGCGCCCGGGCGGTGACGAAGTGCTCGGGCGCGAACTCGGGCAGCCGCGGGTACTCGACCGGTGCGTCGACGTAGAGCGTGTCGCCCACCCGGACGTCGGAGGCGTTCACGAGCGCCACGATGTCGCCCGGGTAGGCCTCCTCGAGCGTCTCGCGCTCCTGGGCGAAGACCGAGTGCGCGTACTTGGTGGCGAACGGCCGGCCGGTCGGCTGGTGGGTGACGACCATCCCCCGCTCGAACCGCCCGGACCACACCCGGACGAAGGCCACCCGGTCGCGGTGGGCCCGGTCCATGTTGGCCTGGACCTTGAACACCTGCCCCGAGAACGGGTCGTCCAGCTTGCGGGCCGCGCCGTCGGCGTCGAGGCGGGGCGAGGGTGGGGGCGCCAGGTCGACGATCCCGTCGAGGAGCAGCCCGACGCCGAAGTTGGTGAGCGCCGAGCCGACGAACACCGGCGACTGCTCGCCGGCGAGGAACAGGTCGGGGTCGACGGTGCCGGCGACCTCGTCGAGCAGCGCCACCTCGTCGACCGCCGCCTGCCAGGCGTCCCCCTCCTCGGCGGCCGCCTGCTCCAGGTCGAGGACCTCCTCGGTGGCCGCCGCGGCGCCGTGGGCGGTGCGCCCGAAGCGGACGAACCGCTGGCGGGGCCGGTCGATCAGCCCGCGGAAGTCACCGGCGATGCCGACCGGCCAGGTCACCGGCACCGGCTGCAGGTCGAGCCGGGTCTCGATCTTGTCGAGCAGCTCGAGGCCGTCCCGTCCCGGCCGGTCCCACTTGTTGATGAACGTGAGCAGCGGGACGTTGCGGGCCCGGCACACCTCGAACAGCTTCAGCGTCTGGGCCTCGATGCCCTTGGCGGCGTCGAGCACCATGACCGCGGCGTCGACCGCGGCGAGGACCCGGTAGGTGTCCTCGGAGAAGTCGCGGTGGCCCGGGGTGTCGAGCAGGTTGAGCACGTTGCCCCGGTACGGGAACTGCAGCACGGCCGAGGTGATCGAGATCCCCCGCTTCTGCTCGAGCTCCATCCAGTCCGACCGCGCGCGCCGCCGCTCGCCGCGGGCCTTGACCTGACCCGCCTCCTGCACGGCGCCGCCGTAGAGCAGGAACTTCTCGGTGAGGGTGGTCTTGCCCGCGTCGGGGTGGCTGATGATCGCGAAGGTGCGCCGGCGCGCGGCGAGGTCGGCGACGGATTCCATGCGACAGACCAGGCTACGGCGCCACGGCCCGAACCCCGCGATCGGGGCGTGGCGGCGGCACGCCCGACCGGGCACCCGCCCCACCGGGAGGGCGGTGCGCCGCCGGTGATCGGTGACCGCCCCGCCGCCAGGGTCGAGAGGGCCCGCCGCCCTCCGCGGCACCCGCCGGTTCCGCCGTGGCGTGGCGCCGTGCGACCTCGATCGTCGACCCCGGGGCGGTCCCGTCGCACCGCCCTCCCGTGTGGCACCCTCACCGTACGGCGGAGCCGTGACCGGGCCATCGGGGTGTCCCCCGGGCGCGCGGCCCCGGCCCGGGGCATCTCCCTCGGTCGGGCGGCCGGACGGTCCTGGGGGCAGGGCGACCGTCGGGGCCGGCCGGGGTCGGGGCCGCCTCAGGCGAAGGCCGGCTCGACGCCGATGGCGTCGTACACCGCGGCGACGAGGCCCCGGCTGCGGGGGTCGCCCGAGAGGTTGGCCACCATGCGGTTCATCACGTAGCCGAACCCCAGGCCGTTGTCGGGGTCGGCGAACCCGACCGACCCGCCGGCGCCGGCGTGGCCGAACGACCGCGGCGACCCGTAGGGCGAGAACTCCGACGAGAGCATGTAGCCCAGCCCGAACACGGTCTCGAGGAGGAGCACGCGGTCGCTGCCGTCGGTCTGGCGGGCGGTGGCGGCGGCGAGCTGCTCGGGGCCGAGCAGGGGCCCGGCGTCCGCGCCCTCGACCTGCCCGATCGTCGCCGCGTACATGCGGGCGAGGCTGCGGGCGGTGGTCACGCCGTTGGCGGCGGGCAGCTCGGCGGCCCGGACCCGTGGTTCGTTGAACACCCCGTCGCCCACCAGCGGCAGGGCGGTCGACCCGCCCAGCGCCCGGAGCAGCAGCGAGTCGGGGCCGAGGAGCGCCTCGACGGTCGCCACGAGGTCGCCGCCCTCGTCGGCGGCCGCCCCGCCGGCGCCGCCCGTCGAGGGCGTCTCCGCCCCCATGCCGGGCGCGTGGGCCTGCGCCGCGGCCGCCGGCGCCGCGTCCCGGGCCCGGGCGGGGCGCAGGCCCCGGTTGGTCAGCGGCGCCACCCGGCCCTGCTGGTCGTCGGGCAGCCCGATCCAGAGCTCGAGGCCGAGCGGCCGGGCGACCTCCTCGGCGAAGAACGTCCCCAGGCTGCGCCCGGTGACGCGCCGCACGACCTCGCCCACGAGCCAGCCGTAGGTGACGGCGTGGTAGCCGTGCGCGGTGCCCGGCTCCCACACCGGGGCCATCGCGGCGAGGGCCTCGACCGGGCGCTCCCAGTCGAGCAGGTCGTCCAGCCCGAGCGGGGCGTCGACGTAGGGCAGACCCGCCTTGTGGCACAGCAGCCAGCGGACGGGGATGTCGCGCTTGCCGTTGCGGGCGAACTCGGGCCAGTAGGTGGCGACCGGCGCGTCGAGGTCGAGCTCGCCACGCTGGGCGAGCAGGTGGGCGCACAAGGCGGTGGCGCCCTTGGTGGACGAGAACACCAGCTGCAGCGTGTCCTCGGTGTAGGGGGCGCCGGTGGCGGCGTCGGCCACGCCGCCCCACAGGTCGACGACCGTGCGCCCGTCGTGCACGAGCGAGAAGGCCGCCCCGACCTCGCCGTGCTCGGTGAAGTTGCGGACGAAGGCGTCGAGGACGCCCTCGTGGCCCGGAGCGATGCGCCCGCTGATGCCGAGCCGGCCGCCCGGCGTGTCGACCTCGACGGCGACGTCGTCCATGCTGCGCTCCCCTGTCGGTGTGAACGGTGCCACAGGCTGCCAAGCGTGCACCGACCGTGCAACGAGCGTCCGAGCGGATCCGGTGTCCCGCAGGCGGCCGTGCGGTGCCGAGCGACGCCGGGGCGGTCGGGCGGGTCAGGGGGTGCGCAGGTCGTCGAAGAGGTCGGTGGAGAAGTAGCGCTCCATGCGGTCGCAGGCGACGGTGGCGACGTGACGGCCGGGGCCCAGCTCGCGGGCCAGGCGCCGGGCACCGGCCAGGTTCAGCCCGCTGGAGGGCCCGACCGGGAACCCCCGGGCGGCGAGCTCACGGGCGGCGGCCATCGCCTCGGCCCGGGGCACGGCGATGGGCGGGTGGCCGCCGAGGGCCCGCTCGTCGAGCAGGCCCGACAGGCAGTCGACGACGCCGGGGATGCCGAGGCAGGTGGGCCCGCCCTGCTCGGCGTCGACCGTCTCGCCCGCCACCACGACCCGGGCGACGGTGGCGCCCGGGTCGGCGTCCCGCACCACCTGCCCGACGCCCATGAGGGTGCCGGCCGTGCCCACCGCGGCGACGAACCCGTCGACCGACCCGCCGGCGGCGCGCACCGACGCCAGCAGCTCCGGCCCGGTGCGGGACGCGTGGGCGGCGACGTTGGCCGGGTTGGTGAACTGCCGGGGCAGGAAGACGCCGGGGTCGCCGGCCGCCAGGCGCTCGGCCTCGGCGATCGCCCCCGGCATGCCGGCGTCGCCGGGCGACAGCGCCACCTCACCGCCGTAGCGGCGGATGATCATCAGCCGCTCGTCGGACACGCCCTCGGGGAGGACCGCGACGAACCGCACCCCGAGCGCCGCGCACGCCATGGCGAAGGCGATCGACGTCGAGCCGCTGGAGGCCTCGACGACCGTCGTGTCGGGCCCGACCTGCCCCTCGGCGACCGCCCGGGCGAGGACGTGGGCCGCGAACCGGTCCTTCGTCGACCCGCTCGGCAGCTGGTACTCGAGCTTCAGCCAGATCGTGCAGCCGGAGGGGTCGTCCAGGGGGACGGTCGGCGTCCCGGCCCCGAGCAGGGGCTCGAGCCGCGCGGGGTCGAACGTCCTCGTCGCCGGCCGCACCTCGGTCACCGCGTCGATGGTCCCACGGACCCGGCCCGGCGGGCGAGGCGGGCGCGCCCGGCGCCACCCCGGGCACCGGTCCTCAGGCCTCGTCCACCGGCCCGACGGCCCGGGCGAGCGCGGCCCGCTCGGCCTCGGTCCCCTCCCGCTCCAGCTGGGCCCGGGCGGCGTCGAGGACCGCCCGCTCGACCCGGTAGGCGACGAGCTGGCCGACGATGCCCGCGAGGGCCCGGATGGAGGCGGCGACCCGCTCGGCGCGCTCGTCCTCGTCCGGCCCGCCCCGCCCCCCGGCGGCACGCCCGGCCCGGCGCCCCCGGCGCAGGCGCGAGCCCACCAGCGTCGACCAGGCGTCGATGACGTCGCGGGCCAGCGCCTCGGACGCCTCGAGCGGCCCCCGGGCGATGCGCATGAGGTCGTCGAGCGACAGCCCGACCCCGAGCAGCATGAGGACGTTGCGGACGAAGCGGACGTCGGCGTCGGTGTAGCGGTCGCCGTCGGCCGTGTGGTGGGGGCGCAGCAGCCCCGAGGCCTCGAAGGCCCGCAGCATCTCGACGGGGACGCCGCTGCGCTCGGCCACCTCCGCGAGGCGCAGGACCTCGCGCTCCTCCACCAGGGCGACCGGGGCCTCGGCGCCCTCGTCGAGCGCCTCGGCGATCATCCGGAGCGTGAAGCCCCGCTCCTTCAGGTGGCGGATGTGCAGCAGCCGCTCGCGGTGGTGGTCGCCGTACCAGGCCCGGCGGGCCTCGTGGCGGGGCGGCGGGAGCAGGCCCTTCGACTGGTACGACCGCAGCAGCTGCACGCTGATGCCGACCTCGGCCGCCAGCTCCTCGGCGGTGTAGCGCGCCCCCGGCGGGCGCTCCTGCTCAGACCCCTCGACCACGGCTGCGACCTCGTCCCACTCGTCCCCCTCCGGCACCCGGTGCGGTGCCCGGGGCCCGGCCGGCCGGTGACCCGACCCGCCGACTTCGACGAAGTTCTAGAAGCTTTCCACGGATCCGTGTAACCATCGGGAGCCAGGCGGGTCAGATCCCCTCGGTTCTCGCCAACTCGCGACCCGCTGGAGGATCCCACACGTGTCGTTCGCCGCGATCTTTCCCGGCCAGGGCGCCGCGACCCCGGGCGCCGGCGCGGCCTGGGTCGACCACGCCGCGTGGCATGTGGTCACCGACGCGGAGGCGGCGGTCGACCGGCCCCTGGCCCGGCTGCTGCTCGACGCCGACGCCGACGAGCTGTCGACCACCTACGCCAGCCAGCTCGCCGTCCTGCTGACGTCGCTCGTGGCCTGGCGGGCGGTCGAGGACGCCCTCGGGCGGCCCGTGCCCGTCGCCTTCGCCGGGCACTCGCTCGGCCAGATCACGGCGCTCGTCGCCGCCGGGGCGGTGGACCCCGCCGACGGCTACCGCCTCGCGGTCCGCCGGGCCGAGCTGAGCCAGCGGTCGGCCGACGCCCGCCCCGGTCGCATGGCCGCCCTCGTCGGCGCCGACCCGGAGGTGGCCGCGCAGGTCTGCGCCGAGGTCGACGACGTGTGGGTCGCCAACGACAACGCCCCCGGCCAGGTCGTCATCGCCGGCACGCCCGCCGGGCTCGAGGCCGCGGCCGAGCGGGCCCGGGCCGCCGGCGTGCGCCGGGTCATGCCGCTCGACGTCGGCCACGCCTTCCACACGCCGCTGCTCGCCGACGCCGCGGCCGACCTGCGGCCGCTGCTCGATCGGATCACCTTCCGCGAGCCCGCCGCCCCGATCGTCGCCAACACCGACGCCGCCGCCCACACCGACCCCGCCGGGTGGCCCGAGCGCCTGGAGCGCCACCTCACCGAGCCGGTGCGCTGGCGCGAGTCGCAGCGCACGCTCGCCGAGCTGGGCGCGACGACCTTCGTCGAGGTCGGCCCCGGCAAGGTCCTGGCCGGGCTGGCCAAGCGGACCGTCCCGGACGTCACCGTCGTGAACGTCGCCACCCCTGACGACGTCGAGACGCTGGCCGCGGCCCTCGCCCCGACGGGAGCGACGCGATGACCGCGCTCGAGATCGACCGCGGCGGCACCCACCCCGAGCCCGCCGGACCGCCCCCGGCGCACGACGTCACCGAGCTGACCACCGTCTGCGCCGAGGAGGTGCACGTGCCCGAGCGACTCATCGCCGCCCCGGCGGCCGGGGTCTTCCAGGCCGCCCCGCCCGAGGTCGTCACCGCCGAGGGCGAGATCGTGCACGCCGGCCAGGTCGTCGGCTCGATCGTGCTGACCGACGGGACGGTCGAGGTCACGAGCGCCCACACCGGCTTCCTCATGGGCCTGCTCGCCATGCCCGGCGAGCGCGTCCGTGCCGACCAGCCCCTCGCCTGGGTCCGGGTCCTCGCGTGAGCGTCCTCGCCGAGGGAGCCACCCCCGCCGCCACCCCCGCCCCGGCGCCGAGCGGGGGCGTCCGGGTGATCGGCTGGGGCGCCGCCGTCCCCGCGCACCGGGTGACCAACCACGACCTCACCCGCTACCTCGACACCTCCGACGAGTGGATCGTCGAGCGCTCCGGCATCCGAGAGCGCCGCTGGGCCGGCCCCGGCGAGTCGACCGGGCACCTGGCCGTCGCCGCCTGCCGGACCGCGCTCGACCGGGCCGGCACCCGGCCCGACCAGCTCGACGCCGTGCTGGTCGCCACGACGACGCCCGACCACCCGGTGCCGTCCACGGCCGCCGAGGTGGCCGCCGCGCTCGGCACCACGGCCGGCGCCTTCGACCTCAACGCCGCGTGCGCCGGCTTCGTCTACGGCCTGACCGTCGCCTCCGGGCTGCTCGCCGCCGGCGTCGCCCGGACGGTGCTGGTGGCCGGTGCCGACGTCATCACCAGCATCCTCGACAAGGGCGACCGCCAGACCGCCGTGCTCTTCGGCGACGGCGCGGGCGCGGTCGTGCTCGCGACGGGTGGTGACGCCGGTGCGGCGGGCGGCGACGGCGCCGCGCCGCCCGGTCTGGTGGCCTGCGACCTGGCCGGCGACCCCGGCGGCGTCGACCTGCTCGTCGTGCCGGCGGGCGGCAGCGCCCGACCGGCGTCGGCCGAGACCGTGGCGGCGGGCGAGCACCACCTGCGCATGGACGGCCGTGAGGTGTTCCGCCGGGCCGTGCGCGCCGTGGAGGCCTCGATCGAGCGCACCCTCGCCCGGGCCGGCTGCGCGCCGGACGACGTGGCGCTCTTCGTCCCCCACCAGGCCAACGCCCGGATCGTCGAGGCCGTGCTCGCCCGCACCGGCCTCGACCCGGCGCGCACGCTGTCGACCATCGACCGCTACGGGAACACCTCGGCCAGCTCGATCCCCATCGCCCTCAGCGAGGCGGCGGACGCCGGTACGGTCTCGCCCGGCGATCTGGTGCTCATGTCCGGGTTCGGTGCCGGCCTCACCGTCGGCACCGCGCTGTGGCGCTGGGGTACCCCGACACCTGTGGGAGGCGACGATGTCTGAGCGAGTCGCGTTGATCACCGGGGCCTCGGGAGGCATCGGCTCGGCCTGCGCCCGGGCGCTGGCCGCGGCCGGCCACCGGGTCGCGGTCGGCTACGGCGCCTCGGCCGGGGCGGCCGACAAGGTGTGCGAGGCCATCGCCGCCGACGGCGGCACCGCCACGACCGTGGCGATCGACGTCACCAGCCCCGAGTCGGTCGACGCCGCCTTCGCCGCCGTCGAGGAGACCTGGGGCCCGGTCGAGGTGCTCGTCAACGCCGCCGGGGTCAACCGCGACAAGCTGATGGTCCAGCTGCGCGACGACGACTGGGCCCGCACGCTCGACACCGACCTCACCGGCCCGTTCCTCACCACCCGGCGGGCGCTGCGCCCGATGATCAAGGCCCGCTTCGGCCGCATCGTCAACGTCTCGTCGATCGTCGCCGCGACGGGGTCGGCCGGCCAG
>DATGPY010000280.1:0-15465 GCA_035304465.1 Acidimicrobiales bacterium
GACGAGGCCGAGGTTCTCGGCCCGGCGCATCTCGTAGTCGAAGCCGACCAGGCCGTCCGCCCCCAGCAGGTCGATGCACAGCTCGTAGATGGCCATGTTGACCTCGGCGAACTTGAGCTTGGCGATCGACCCCTCGGGCCCGGGGTTGCCGGCCTTGCGGTTCTGGGCGGCGCGGATGTTGGTCAACCGCAGCACCTCGGACTCGATCCACAGCGACATGAGGCGGTCACGCATCGCCGGGGTCTTGTGGGCGACCTCCTCCTTCCAGATGCGCACGGCCTCGGCGATCGCGCCCGAGCCCCGGGTCGGCCGGCCGCCGCCCCCGCCGATGGTCGTGCGCTCGTTCATCAGCGTGGTCATGGCGACCCGCCAGCCCTCGCCCACGCCGCCGATGCGGTCGGCGTCGGGGACCCGGACCTCGGTGAGGTACACCTCGTTGAACTCGGCCTCGCCGGTCATCTGCCGCAGCGGCCGCACCTCGACGCCCGGGGCGTGCATGTCGAGGGCGAAGTAGGTCAGGCCCTTGTGCTTGGGGGCGTCGGGGTCGGTGCGGGCGATGAGCATCCCGCGGTCCGCGATGTGGGCCAGGGTGTTCCACACCTTCTGCCCGGTGATGACCCACTCGTCGCCGTCGCGCACGGCCCGGCAGGCGAGCCCGGCCAGGTCCGACCCGGCACCGGGCTCGCTGAACAGCTGGCACCAGACGTCCTCGCCGGTGAAGGTCCGACGGAGGAGGCGCTGCTTCAGCTGCTCGTCGCCGTTGGTCACGATCGTCGGGCCGGCCATCGTCAGGCCGAAGAAGTGGCGCGACGTGGGCGGCTTGGCGCCGGCGGCGGCGAGGCGGCGGTCGACCTCGCGCTGGAGGGCGGGCTTGAGCCCCAGCCCGCCGTACCCCTCGGGGAAGTGGACCCACGCCAGGCCCAGGTCGTACTGGCGGCCGCGGAACTCGACCTGGTCGGTCGTTCGGGGGTCGAGCTCGGACAGCAGGGCGTCGACGCGCTCGGCGACGAGGGACATCGGGTCGCTCATGGCCGGTGACCTTACGTGCCGCCGCCGTGACTTGACCAGCGGTCAGGACGTGAACCCGAGCACAAGTTCATGACAGTTGGGGGACGGCGGTTGCACGCGGTGTGAAACAACCCTACGGTCCCCGGTGTGGGTGAGACATCGGTCACACCACCCGCGGATCCGGGGGGACCCGTGGGCGGTGCCCGTCGCGACGGTCGCGTCTCGCGTGCGGCGCGCACGCGAGAGGCCGTCGTCGACGCGCTCCTCGCCCTGAACGACCGGGGCGTGCTCCGGCCCACCGCCCGGGACATCGCCGCCGAGGCCGGCGTCTCGCTCCGCTCGCTCTACGTCCACTTCGACGACCTCGAGTCGCTGTTCGTCGCCGCCGGGCAACGCCACACCGAGCGCCTGCTCACCCAGCTCCCGCCGCTCGTCACCGAGGGCCCGTTCGGCGAACGCCTCGACCGCTTCCTCGACCGCCGGGTGCGCCTCCACGAGCTCGCCGGCGGCGTCCGCCGCGCCGCCCAGCTGCAGGAGCCCTTCTCGCCCGCCATCCAGGAGGCGATGGCCAACGGCCGCAAGGCCCTGCGCGCCGAGGTCGCCGCCTGCTTCGCACCCGAGCTGGCGGCCGCCGCCGACCGGGGCACCGGCGACGGCCGCGACGGCCGCCGGCGCCTGCTCGACGCCCTCGACATCGTCACCGGGGCGGCGGCCTGGGACACCCTCCGCATCCACCGCAAGCGCGACGAGGACGAGGCCCGCCGCCAGGTGCGGGACATGGTCGTCGCGCTGGTCTCCAGCTGGGCGTCGCTCGTCGTCGACGACACGGCCGGCAGCTCGGCCGGCGGCGACGCCCCCGGCGACCGGACACCGGCCACACCCGCCGCCTCCTCCGTCTCCACCGCCGCCAGCGACGCCGGCGAACCGACCGCCACCGACAGCTCCGCCCCGCCGCCCTGACGGCGGGCGCCGACCGCAGCCGACCGCAGGAGAACCGACCGTTGACGTCCGCCGCCATCGACCGATCGCGCCAGCTCGACCTCGGCGCCCTGCGTCGCCGCGTCGACTTCCTCGTGCCGCTGGTGGCGCTCGTGCTGGTCCAGCAGATGCTCTACCCGGCGCCCAAGGGCATCGTCCTGAACGGCGCGCTCGTGGGCGGCCGCATCGCGCTGATCGCGCTCGGCATCGCCCTCGTCTACCGGGCCAACCGCATCGTCAACTTCGCCCAGGGCGACCTCGGGGCGCTCCCCGCCGTCCTCGGCGTCATGCTGGTCGTCGCCTGGGGATGGAGCTACTGGCTCGGCCTCGCCGCCGGGCTCCTCGCCGCCGTCGTGCTCGGCGTGCTGGTCGAGGCGCTGATCATCCGCCGGTTCTTCACGGCGCCGCGGCTGGTGCTGACGGTCGCCACCATCGGCCTCGCCCAGGTGCTGGCCGGCGGCGGGCTGCTGCTGCCCCGGCTGTGGGGCGACTCGTCGTTCGGCACCCGGCTGCCCCAGCCCTTCGACGCCACCTGGGTCTACGGGGGCGTCACCTTCAACGCCAACGACATCTTCACGATGATCGTCGTCCCCGTCTGCCTGGGGCTGCTGGCGCTCTTCCTCCAGCGCTCGACCGTCGGCGTCGCCATCGTCGGCGCCGCCGAGCGGGCCGACCGGGCCTTCACCCTCGGCATCCCGGTCAAGCGGCTCCACACGGTCGTCTGGGTCGTCGCCGCGGTCCTCGCCTTCCTGGCCATGTACCTGCGGGCCGGTGCCGTCGGCCTGCCGATCGGCGAGGTGCTGGGCCCGACGTTCCTCGTCCAGGCGCTGGCCGCGTGCGTGTTCGGCCGCTTCGAGCGGTTCACCACCATCGCCGCGGCGGCCATCGGGCTCGGGATCGTCGACCAGGCCATGACCTTCCAGGCCGGCAACCGGCCCGCCTACAACGACGCCGTCCTGTTCGCCATCGTTCTCGTCGGCCTGCTGGCCGCCCGGCGCAGCAGCGTCGGGGCCCGGGTCGACAGCGACGCCTCGGCCACCTGGCAGGCCACCCGGGAGGTGCGGCCCGTGCCGGCCGAGATGCGGCGGCTGCCCGAGGTCGTCGGCGCCCGCCTCGGGATCTGGGCCGTCGTCGCGGCGTTCGTGCTGACCCTGCCCGCCTGGCTGACCACCAGCCGGCTGAACCTCGCGACGATCATCGTGATCTTCGGCATCGTCGCCGCGTCCCTGGTCGTGCTCACCGGCTGGGCGGGCCAGGTGAGCCTGGGCCACATGGCCTTCGTCGGTGTGGGGGCCTTCGCCGGCGGCGCGCTGACCGACCACCGGGGCTGGGACCTGGCGCTGGCCGGGCTGGCCGCCGGGCTGGTCGGCGCGGTCGCCGCGGTCGTCGTCGGCTACCCGGCGCTGCGCCGCCGCGGGCTCACCCTCGCCGTGTCGACGCTGGCCTTCGGCCTGTTCGTGTCGTCCTTCCTGCTGAACCGCACGGTCGACGTGACGCTGCTGGGCTGGGAGCTGTCGCTCGGCGACGCGCTCCCCGGCCGGCGCATCGACCGGGGGACGATCCTCGGCATCGAGCTGACCAGCGAGACCGGCATGTTCTACGCCTGCCTCGCCGTGCTCGGCCTGGCGCTGCTCATGGTCGTCGGCCTCCGCCGCAGCCGCACCGGGCGGGTGCTCGTCGCCATCCGCGAGAACGAGCGGGCCGCCCGGGCCTACGGCGTCGACGCCACCCGCACGACCCTGGCCGCCTTCGCCTTCTCCGGCTTCCTCGCCGCCGTGGCCGGGGCGCTCTACGTCCACCAGCAGCAGGGGCTCAACGCCGAGCCCTTCGTGCCCCAGCGCAGCCTCGAGCTGTTCACGATGGTCGTGATCGGCGGCCTGGGATCGCTCCCCGGCGCGCTGCTCGGTGCCACCTACGTCCGCGGCGTCGAGTTCTTCCTGCCGGCCGAGTGGCAGTTCCTCGCCACCGGGGCGGGCCTGCTGCTGGTCCTGCTCGTGTTCCCCGGCGGCCTCGGCGGCGTGATGGCCGACCTGCGCGACGGCGCCCTGCGGGCGATCGCCCGCCGCCGGGGGATCGTGGTGCCCAGCCTGCTGGCCGACGTCCGGGTCGAGGACGCGGACGAGCCACCGCCCGAGGAGGTGCTGGCGGCTGCCGGCGAGCGGGCCGAGCGGGCCGAGTCGGCGGGCGCCGGCGACTCCGGCGCCGGCGGCGACGCGGCAGGTGACGAGACGGTGGAGGTGCGGTCGTGACCCGGTCCGACGAGATGCCCGTCGATCCCGCCGGCCCGGTGGACGAGGCCGCGGCGCCGGGCGCCGACGACGCGGTGCTGCGCGCCGGCCTGGACGCCCTCGGCGCGGGCGCCGCCGTGCCGGACGCCGAGACGGACGCCGAGGCCGAGGCGGTGGCCGAGGTCGCCGCCGGCAACGGCGAGCGCGACCAGGTGGCGCGGGTCGACGACGTCGCCGCCCGGGTCGCGGCCGAGGCCGACGAGGTGACCGGGGCCGAGGCCGTGCGGCGCGCCGCCGCCCAGGCGGCCGACCGGGTCGAGGCCGAGGGCGGTCCCTGGGCCCGGTGGAAGCAGCGCACGACCCACGGCGCGCCGCTGTTCCCCCTCGGGGTGCTGTTCGGTCTCAACATGGTCGACGAGCTCGACCGGGCCGCGTTCGGCGTGCTGCTGCCCGAGATCCGCGACCACTTCGGCCTCGACACGAGCGGCGTGCTCACCGTCGTGTCGCTGTCGATGATCGCGGCGCTGCTGCTCGCCCTGCCCATCGGCTTCTACGCCGACCGGTGGAAGCGGGTGCCCATCGCCACCGCCGGCGCCTCGGTGTGGGGCTTCTTCTCGCTGCTCAGCGGGCTCGCCCCCAACCTGTGGGTGCTCGGCTCGGCGCGGGCGGGCGCCGGCCTCGGCCGGGCGGTCAACGACCCGGTGCACAACTCCCTGCTGGCCGACTACTACGACATCCCGGCCCGGCCCCGCGTCTACGCGGTCCACCGCTACGCCAACGCCCTGGGCCAGTTCCTCGGCCCGCTCTCGGCCGGCCTCATCGCCTACGCCATGGGGTGGCGGGCGCCGTTCGTCGTCTTCGCGGTGGTCACCGCGGTGTTCGTCCTGCTGTCGCTGCGGCTGCGGGAGCCGGTGCGGGGCCGCTTCGAGCGCCGGGCCATGGGTGCGGGCGACGACGTCGCCCGCACCGAGGAGGACGCCCCCTCCTGGGCCGAGTCGTCCCGGATCGTCTGGCAGGTCCGCAGCCTGCGCCGGGTCTACATCGCCCTGCCGTTCGTCGCCATCGCCATCGCCGGCCTGCTGACCCTCGGCGGGCTCTACTACGACGAGGTGTTCGACCTGGACGAGCGGGCCCGCGGCTTCACCGCCGCGGGGCTGGAAGGCGCCGCCCAGCTCGTCGGCCTCATGTTCGGCATCCCGCTGACCAGCCGGCTCATGGCCAAGGGGCCCGGCAACGTCGTGCGGTTCCTCGGCACGGTGTCCTTCGGCATCGCCGGGGCCTGGATCCTGTTCGCCCTGGCGCCGACGCTGCCGCTGGCCATCGCCGCCAACGCCGTGCTGTCGGCGTCGTTCTTCCTGCTGATCCCCGGCATCTTCGTGACCCTGTCGCTGGCGGTGCCGGCCAAGGTCCGGGCCTTCGGCTACGCGGTCGGGACGCTGTTCATCCTCCCCGGCCTCCTCCTGCTGCCGGTGATCGGCTGGCTGGCCGACGAGCACGGCATCCGCACGGGGCTGGTCCTCGCCTCGCCGGTGTTCGTGATCGGCGGGCTGATCCTCGCCTCGGCGGGCAAGTTCGTCGAGCACGACATCGCGCAGGTGTGGACGCAGACCGCCGCCCGCTCCGAGGTCGCCCACCTGCGCAGCCAGGGCGAGGTCAAGCTGCTGCTCGGCCGGGGCATCGACGTCCACTACGACAACGTCCAGGTGCTCTTCGGCGTCGACTTCGAGATCGACGAGGGCGAGATCGTCGCCCTCATGGGCACCAACGGCGCCGGCAAGTCGACGCTGCTCAAGGCCATCTCCGGCCTGGTCCAGCCGAGCGGCGGGGCGATCGTCTTCGACGGGCGCGACATGACCCACACGCCGCCGGACGAGATCGCCCAGCGGGGCGTCGCCGTCGTGCCCGGCGGCCAGGGCGTGTTCACCCAGCTGTCCGTGGCCGACAACCTCCGCCTCGCCGGCTGGACCCGGCGCCGCCGGCCCGAGGACGTGCGGGCGGCGATCGAGGAGGTGCTCGACCTGTTCCCGGCGCTGCGGGAGCGCCTCGACGAGCCTGCCGGGAACCTCTCGGGCGGCCAGCAGCAGATGCTGACCCTGGGCATGGCCTTCGTCTCCCGGCCCCGCCTGCTCATGATCGACGAGCTGTCCCTCGGCCTGGCCCCGTCGGTCGTGTCCCGGCTGCTCGAGGTCGTGCGCAAGCTGCGGGACGAGGGCACGACGGTCATCCTCGTCGAGCAGTCGGTCAACGTCGCGCTCACCGTCGCCGACCGGGCCTACTTCATGGAGAAGGGCGAGATCCGGTTCGAGGGCCCGACCGCCGAGCTGCTGGAGCGCCCCGACCTGCTGCGGTCGGTGTTCCTGCGCACCGCCGCCGCCGAGGTCGACGCCGAGCAGGGCGAGGCCCGGGCCCACTCCGGGCTGCGGGAGGGGCCGCCGGTCCTCGAGGTCCGCGACGTCACCCGCAGCTTCGGTGGCGTGCGGGCGCTCGACGGCGTGTCCTTCGACCTCCGACCGGGCGAGATCCTCGGCTTCATCGGTCCCAACGGCGCCGGCAAGACGACCCTCTTCGACGTCGTGTCGGGCTTCACGCCCGCCGACCGCGGCTCGGTCCGGCTCCTGTCCGGCGGCGAGATGGTCGAGCTGCGGGACAAGCCGACGCACCTGCGGTCGTGGCTGGGCCTCGGCCGGTCGTTCCAGGACGGGCGGCTGTTCCCCGGCCTGACCGTGCACGAGGCGATCGCGGTGGCGCTGGAGCAGCACGTCGAGGTGCGCGACCCCGTCGCCGCCGCGCTGCACCTGCCGTCGGTCGTCGACTCCGAGGAGGCGGTCGCCGACCGGGTCGACGAGCTGATCGAGCTGCTGGCGCTGGGCGCCTACCGGGACAAGTTCGTGCGCGAGCTGTCCACCGGCACCCGGCGGGTCGTCGACCTGGCCTGCGTGCTCGCGCAGGGGCCGACCGTCCTGCTGCTGGACGAGCCCTCCAGCGGCATCGCCCAGCGGGAGGCCGAGGCGCTGGCGCCCATGCTGCGGCGGGTGCGCGACGAGCTGGGGGCCAGCCTGCTCGTCATCGAGCACGACCTCCCGCTGCTCAGCTCGATCGCCGACCGCCTGATCGCCCTCGACCTCGGCCGGGTGGTGGCCGAGGGCACACCGGCCGAGGTCGTCGAGCACCCGGCCGTCGTCGCGTCGTACCTCGGCACCGACGAGGCCGCCATCACCCGGTCGGGGGCGCGGGCGCCGGCGGAGCGACGGCCGTGACCGCAGACACCGACCGCCGTCCGGCGGGCGCGGCCGCAGCGTCCCGGTCGGGCGGCGACGACAGCGACGGGAGGGGACAGCCAGGATGACCACCACCGAGGAGCGCACCGGCGGCGCGACCGCCCGCGACCGTGACCGGCCTCCGGCCTGGGCCCGGGCCCTGCGGCGCTACGGGCCGATCACGGCGGTCGTCGCGCTGATCGCGGGCGCTGTCGTCGTCTTCGGCGGCGGGGACGGCGACGGTGGCGGTGGCGGGGACGAGGCCGCCGCCGGCGACGACGGGGGCGTGCCCCCGATGGAGGAGCTCATCCGCTCCGGGCCCATGACGCCCCTCAAGGCGGAGCTCGAGGGCATCGACCCCGACGAGATCGACTGGGGACCGAACTGCGACACCGAGCGGGGCACGATCAAGCTGGTCTCCGTCTACGCGCCGCCCTGCGTCGAGCCGTTCGAGGGCGACAACGGCGGGGCCACCTCTCCCGGCGTCACGGCCGAGGAGATCAAGATCGTGCAGTACCAGTCCGACCCGGCGCTCGACCCGCTCACCGCGGCGACGATCAGCCAGGCGGGCGCGGACGTCGACCCGGAGACGTCCCGGCAGACGGCCCAGGCCTACGTCGACCTGTACAACGCGCTGTTCGAGACCTACGGGCGTCGCGTCGTCCTCGAGCACTACACGGGCACCGGCGCCGGCGACGACATCGAGAAGGCCCGGGCCGACGCCATCGCCATCGCCGAGATGGAGCCGTTCGCGGTCATCGGCGGGCCGGCCCAGGCCAGCTCGGTGTTCGCCGCGGAGCTGGCCTCGCGGGGCATCGTCTGCGGGCCCGGCTGCGCCACGGCCATCCCCGAGCACATCGTCGAGGACAACGCGCCCTACCTGTGGCAGGCGCTCCAGACGCCCGACCAGGGCGTGGTGGCCGCCTCGCGGGCCATCGGCCTCTACGCCGGGCCCGGCAAGGCGGAGCTGGCCGGCGACCCCGAGATGCGCGAGCGCGACCGGGTCTACGCCATCGTCCACTACGACAACGCCAGCGGCGACCACCGGCCGGTCTTCGAGAAGTTCGTCGACGAGCTGGCGGAGTACGGCATCGAGGCGGCGATCGACGTCGAGTTCACGCTCGACCTGTCCCGGGCCCAGGAGAACGCCCGCACCAACATCAGCCGGCTCAAGGAGGCCGGGGTCACGACGGTCATCTACTACGGCGACCCGATCACCCCGTCGTCGCTGACCGCCGAGGCGACGGCGCAGGACTACTGGCCCGAGTGGATCCTCGGCCCGAGCCTGCTCATGGACACGACGATCTTCGGCCGGCTCACCGACGGCCAGCAGTGGCGCAACGGCTTCGGCGTGTCCACCAACCCGGCCCGGACCGAGTGGGAGCAGATGGACTCGTTCCGGATCTACCGGTGGGCCTACGGCGAGCCGCCGCCCAACAACAACGCCCGGGTCATCGAGCCGCCCATCCGCACGATGTTCACGGCCATCCACATGGCGGGGCCCGACCTGACGCCGGAGACCTTCCGCGACGGCATGTGGCGCACGCCGCCGGCCGGCGGTGGCCCGACCACGCCGCACGTCTCCCGGGGCGACCACGGGATCTGGCCCGGCGTCGACTGGGGCGGCAACGACGACGGCACCCTCATCTGGTGGGACCCCGAGGCCGTCGGCGAGGACGAGGTCGGGAACATGGGCGTCGGCATGTACCGGTACGCCAACGGGGGCGAGCGCTTCCTGCCGAGCGACCGGCCGCGCTCGCTGGAGGACGCCGGGCTCTTCGACGTCGAGTCCTCGGTGACCGTCTTCGACGAGGTGCCCGAGGAGGACCGCACGCCCGACTACCCACCGCCCGAGATCTGACAGGCCGTCACCGCGAGGAGGGGGACCCATGGCCACCACCGACGAGAAGGCACCCGGCGACGGCGCTGCCGGCCGGCCGCCGTCCCGGCCACCGGGCTGGGGACGGGCGCTGCGGCGCTACGGCCCCGTCGTCGCCGTCGTCGCGCTCGTCGCCGGCGCGGTCGTGGCCTTCGGCGGCGGGGACGGCGACGGCGGCGACGACGGCGAGGATGCCGCCGGCGACGGCATCCCGAGCACCGAGGAGCTGATCCGCTCCGGCCCCATGACGCCCCAGCGGGCCGAGCTCGAGGGCATCGACCTCGACGAGATCGACTGGGGGCCGACATGCGACACCGAGCGGATGCAGCTCGCCCTGCCGATGCGGCTGGTGCCGCCGTGCGTCGAGCGGTTCGAGGGCGACAACGGCGGCGCCACCGCCCCGGGCGTGACCGAGGACGAGGTCAAGGTCGTCTACTACTCGACCGACCCGGCGCTCGACCCGCTGGGCGCGGCGACGATCGGCGAGATCGGCGCCGACGTCGACCCCGAGAGCGCCCAGCAGACCGTCGACGCCTACGTCGACCTCTACAACCGGTACTTCGAGACCTACGGCCGCCGGGTGGTCGTCGAGCGCTTCGTGGGCAGCGGGGCCTCCGACGACGTCGAGGCCGCCCGGGCCGACGCCATCGCCATCGCCGAGATGGAGCCGTTCGCGGTCATCGGCGGCCCGGCCCAGGCCACCCACGTGTTCGGCCCGGCGATCGCCTCCCAGGGGATCATCTGCGGCCCCGGCTGCTCGGGCGCCGCCCCCGAGGAGCTGATCGAGGAGCACGTGCCCTACATGTGGACCGCGGGGCCGACGCCGGACCAGGCGGCGGCGCTGGCCGCGGAGATGGTCGCCAAGCTCGCCGGCCCCGGGCCGGCCGAGCTGGCGGGCGACCCCGAGCTGGCGCAGCAGGACCGGGTCTACGGGCTGCTGCACTACGACACGCCCGAGGGTGACCACCGACCGGTGTTCGAGGCCCTGCGGGACGCGCTGGCGGAGCAGGGCATCGAGCTGGCCACGGACGTCGAGTACAACCTCGACATCGCCCGGAGCCAGGAGAACGCCCGGACGATCGTCACCCGCCTGCGGGAGGCGGGCGTGACGACGGTGATCTTCTACGGCGACCCGCTGACGCCCGGGGCGGTGACCCAGGAGGCGACGGCGCAGGGCTGGTTCCCCGAGTGGATCCTCGGGCCCAACGTCCTGGCCGACACGACGATCTTCGCCCGGGGCTACGACCCGCAGCAGTGGGGCAACGGATTCGGCATGTCGCTGAACACCGCCCGCGCCGAGCGCGAGGCGATGGACGCCTTCCGGGTCCACGAGTGGGCCTACGGCGAGCCGCCGCCCAACAACACGGTGCGGGTGATCGAGCCGCCCGTCCGCACGATCTTCGCCGGCATCCACATGGCCGGCCCGGAGCTCACCCCGGAGACGTTCCGCGACGGGCTGCTGCGCATGCCGCCGATGGGCGGCGGCCCGACGGTCGCCCAGGTGTCGCGGGGCGACCACGGCGTCTGGCCCGAGTTCGACTGGGGCGGCGCCGACGACATGGCGCTGCTGTGGTGGGACCCGGAGGCCACCGGCGAGGACGAGGTCGGCAACGAGGGCGTCGGCATGTACCGCTACGCCAACGGCGGCCAGCGGTACACGCTCGGCAACCTGCCGACCTCGCTCGAGGAGGCCGGCCTGTTCGACGTCGAGTCGTCGGTCACCGTCTACGACGAGCTGCCCGAGGACGACCAGGTGCCCGACTACCCGCCACCGGACCTCTGACGGCCCGGGCGCGGGCGGGCACCGCCGGTCACAGCACCTGGCCGGCCGCGTGGATGGCGAGGCCGGCCAGGCTGCCGACCACGGTGCCGTTGATCCGGATGAACTGCAGGTCCGGGCCCAGCAGCAGCTCGAGTCGGTCGGCGGTCTCCCGGCCGTCCCACCGGGAGACCGTGCCGCTCACCATGCCGCCGATCTCGTCGCTGAACTGGTCGGCCACGTAGCGCACGCCGGACTCGACGGCGTCCTCGACCCGCGCGGCCAGCACGGGGTCGTCGAGGAGCCGCCGGCCGAGCGCGGCGATCGTGTCGGCCAGCCGGCGGCGCAGGGGCGAGCCGGGGTCGGCGGCCTGGGTGCGGAGGCCGGCCTTGACGTCGTCCCACACCGAGGCCGCCCAGGCCCGCAGCTCGGGCTGGGCGAGCAGCTCGCGCTTGAGCTCCTCGCCCCGGGCCCGCAGCGCCGGGTCGGACTGGAGGTCCTCGGACAGGCGGCGGAGGCGGGCGTCGACGTCCCGGCGCAGCTCGTGGTCGGGGTCGCGGGCCACCTCCCGCAGCACGGTGCGGGCGCCCTCGAACAGCCGGTCGAAGATGCGGTCCTCGGCCGCGCCCGGGAGCCACCACGGCGACTCGGTGCCGAACCGGGCCCGGAGGCTGGCCCGGTTCTCGGCGAGGAACCGGTCGACGGCCCGGAGCACGACGTCGAGCAGCTCGTGGTGGCGGCCGTGCTCGGTCATGGCCTGCAGCGCCCGGCCGGCCACCGGGGCCAGCGGCGTCGTCTCGAGCCGGCGCCGGGCGACGTCCTCGAGCGCCCGGTGGACCTCGTCGTCGCGCAGCAGGTCGGCGGCGGTGACCGCGGCGTCCGCGGCGTGGCGGGCGACCCGGGCGGCGTTGTCGGGCTCCGCCATCCAGGCCGCGACCCGGGGCACGAGGCGGGCGCCCCGGACCCGCTCGGCCACGACGTCGGGGGTCAGCAGGCTCGTCTGGACGAAGTTCCCCAGCGTCCGGCCGAACTGGTCCTTGCGGGTGACGATGATCGCCGTGTGGGGGATCGGCAGGCGGAGCGGGTGGCGGAACAGCGCCACCACCGCGAACCAGTCGGCGAGGCCGCCCACCATCCCGGCCTCGACCGCCGCCTCGGCGTAGCCCACCCAGGTGGCGTCCTCGCCCCAGAGCTGGAGGGCGACGAAGACGGCGGCGACCGCCACCAGCAGGCCGGTGGCCTGGCGCCGCCCCCGGGCCAGCAGCTGCCGTCGCAGCCGGTCGGCCGCGGTCTCGAACCGCGGTGGGGCGGCCGGCGCGTCGGGCGGGGTGCCGAGCGAGGTCATGGCGCAGGTGTACCCGGCGGGGCGCCGCCGGCCGCCGGCCGGGCATGATGGGCCCGTGGTCGCGGAGGTGGATCGGGGCGCGGGGCTCGACCGGGACGGCCGCGGGCCCGGCGGTCGCGCCGTCACCGTCGTCGGTGCGGGCGTCGTCGGCCTGACGTGCGCGCTTGTGCTGGCCGAGGCCGGCCACCGGGTGCGGGTGGTCGCCCGGGAGCGGCCGGCCGACACGACCTCGGCCGTGGCCGCGGCCGTCTGGTACCCGTACCGGGCGTCCCCCCACGAGCGCGTCGTCGGCTGGTCGCGGGCCAGCTACGAGCGGTTCGTCCGCCTGGTCGAGGGGGACCCGGCGGCCGGCGTGCGCCTGCGGGCCGGGGTCGAGCTGCGCCGCGAGGACGGCCCCGACCCGTGGTGGGCGCCGGCGGTGCCCGACCTGCGCCGCCTCGGCCCGGGCGACGTGCCGCCCGGCTACGCCTGCGGCTGGCGCTTCACCGCGCCGGTCGTGGACATGAGCCGCTACCTGCCCTGGCTCGAGGCCCGCCTGGCGGCGCACGGGGTGGCGCCCGAGGTGGCGACGGTCCGCGACCTGGACGCCGACGACCTGGGGCCGCTCGTCGTCGACTGCGCCGGGCTCGGCGCCCGGGACCTGGTGCCCGACCCGGCGGTCGTGCCGGTGCGGGGCCAGGTCGTGGTGTGCGAGCAGGTGGGGCTGGAGGAGTGGCTGGTCGACGAGAGCGACGAGCGCGAGCTCACCTACGTCGTGCCCCGCCTGGACGACGTCGTGGTCGGCGGCACCGCCGAGGAGGGCGTCGACGACCGGCGGGTCGACCCGGCCACGGTCGAGCGCATCCTGGCCCGGGCGACCGCCCTCGTGCCCCGCCTGGCGGCGGCCCGGGTGCTGCGCCACCGGGTCGGGCTGCGGCCGGCCCGGCCGACCGTGCGCCTCGAGGCCGAGGACCGGGGCGGGCGCACGGTCGTGCACTGCTACGGCCACGGGGGCGCCGGGGTGACCCTGTCGTGGGGCTGCGCCGCCGAGGTCGCGGCGCTGGTCGCGGCCCGCCCCTGAGCGCGCCCGGCGGCGGGGTGGCCGTCCGCGATGATGTCCGGCCGGCGGCCCGCCGGCGGCGTACGGCGACGCGCGGCGGGCCCGGGGGACGACGACGTGTCCGGGGGAGGTCGACGATGGTGAGGATGACGTGGACCGGCTTCGGCATCGTGACGCCGCTGCTGCTGGTCCTCACGGTCTACCTGGCGGTGCTGGGGGCGCTGTCGGTGGGGGAGGGGGTCGGGGCCCGGCTCACGTTCGCCGGTGTGTTCCTGGCCGGCGCCGTGGTCCACCGGGCGTTCGCCTGGGCGGTCAACAGCCGGGCGACGCCGGAGGGCCGGGTGTGGACCGACCGCCACACCTACGGGGGCGTGCCCGTCGAGAAGTTCACGCCTGTCTGGGTGCTGGTCGGGCTCGCCGCCCTGGCCACGGTGGTGGCGGCGCTGACGACGACCCTCGTCGGCTGGCTCGCGTTCGGTGCGCTGGTCGTGGGGGCGCTGCTCGCCTGGACGAGCCGGCGCGAGGGGAAGGTCCTCGCCGGCCTGCGGGACCGGCGGGAGCTGGCCCGCCGGCGGGGCTGGCACTACCAGGACCGGGCCCCGGGGCTGCCGGCGCGGTGGAAGGACGTGATCGGCTGGCGGCACGCCACGATCACGCCGCTCGGCGTCCTCGCCGGCGAGGTCGACGGCCTGCCCTTCACCGTCTTCGACTCGCTCGTCGGCCCGGACGGCGTCGAGGGCCAGGCCCCCCGGACGACCTGGGTCGTCCACCTGCCCGTCGCCCTCCCGCGGGTCGACGTCGGCCCCGGCCGCGACGAGGTCCTGCGGGCCTTCGGTGTCGCCGGGTCCGTCGACCGATTCTTCGAGGAGGGCGCGCTGCTCACCGAGCCGGACGCCTCGGCGACGGGTGCCGGCCCCTCCGTCCACTGCCCGGACGCGCCGGAGCTGGCCCGCGACCTGCTCACGCCGGCGGTGCGGGCCGCGGCCGACGCCGCCGGCCTGACCTCCTGGCGCATCGTCGGCCCCGACCTCGTCGTCAGCTCCGGCGAGCACCGGCAGCCGCTGCCGCTGGACGAGGTCGTCGCCCGGGTCGAGGCGCTGGCGGCGCTCGCCCGGGCCGTGGTCGACGCGGTGGGCGACCGCCACGGCACCGCCCCGGCGGTCGAGCCGCCGCTCGCCGCCGAGCGGGCGGCCGCGGCCCGCGGCGACCGGCGCGAGGCCGCCTGAGCGTCGGCGGTCAGACGCGGAGCCGGGCCCGCACCGGCCGGTGGTCGGAGAGCACCTGGGGGACGACCTCGGCGGCGACGACCTCGACCCGGTCGTTCACCAGCAGGTGGTCGGTCTGGCTGTGCGGCCGGGGCGACGGGTAGGTGCGGCCCCGCACCGCCCGCCGCCAGCCACGGCCGACGAGCAGGTCGACGCACCAGCCCCACATGTTCATGTCGCCGGCCAGCACCCCTGGCACGTCCGCCGGCGGCAGCGCGGCCCGCAGCGACCGGGCCAGCCGCCAGACGGGGGCCGTGAGCAGCGGCAGGTGGGTGGTGGCGACGGCGACCGGCGTGCCGCCGGCGTCGACGACCGCCCGCACGACCGCCCGCCGGCCCGGGTCGCGGGCGAGCTGGGGCCGGAGCGTCACGACGTCGGCCTCCAGGACCGGCAGCCGCGACAGCAGGGCGACGACCCAGTCGCCGTCGCCGGCGTCGCCCTCGCGCGCCACGGGCCGGACCTGGTCGTGGCAGGTGGCCCGGGCCACCGAGAAGGTGCCGGCCACCCGGTAGCCGAGCGCCGACGCGATCGCCACGACGTCGCCCTCCTCGCCGTCGGGGACCCACGCCTCCTGCAGGGCCAGGACGTCGGTGTCGACCTCCTTGCAGGCGGTCACGACGTCGTAGAAGGGCGCGTCGTGGCCGGAGGCGCCGCGGCCCATGTGCAGGTTGAGGCTCCCCAGCGTCAGCTCGGCCATCGGCGGCCAG
>DATGPY010000281.1:0-6469 GCA_035304465.1 Acidimicrobiales bacterium
CTTCCTCGGAAGCTGAGCCGGTGCGGACCGTCCCACCCGGCGGCGACGCGGCCGTCGCCCGGCGCCGCCGGTCAGCCCGGCACCGGGACCTCGCCGTCGGCGCCGGCGGCCGGTGCGTCCCCCAGCAGCGCGGCGCGGGCGCCGGCCACGTGCCGCCGGGCCAGCCGCTCGGCCCGGTCGGCGTCGCCGTCGGCGACCGCCGCGACGATCGCACCGTGCTCGCGCCACGAGGTGGCCATGCGGTCCCGCAGGCGCCCGGCGTAGATCCACTCGAGCAGCAGGGCGGTGCGCTCGATCTGCTCGGCGACCATCGAGTTGCCCGCGGCGTCGGTCAGCAGCCGGTGGAAGCGGGTGTGCAGCGCGGGCAGCCGCCCGGCGTCGCCGGCCTCCACCGCCCGCCGGCCCTCCTCGACGATCGCCCGCAGCTCGGCCACCTGGTCGCGGTCGGCCCGTTCGGCGGCCAGCCGGCAGACGAGGCCCTCCATCACCTCGCGGAGCTCGAACAGGTCGCGGCAGCGCTCGGGC
Organism: Acidimicrobiales bacterium; assembly: GCA_035304465.1. Taxonomy (GTDB): domain Bacteria; phylum Actinomycetota; class Acidimicrobiia; order Acidimicrobiales; family VFJN01; genus ZC4RG19. The sequence continues at coordinate 526 of DATGPY010000281.1, forward strand.
GGGAACGACGCCACCCGGGCGCCGCGGCGGGGGACGATCTCGACGAAGCCCTCGCCGGCCAGCGTGCCGAGCGCCTCGCGCACCGGGAAGCGGGAGACGCCGAGGTCACCGGCGAGCTGGTCCTCGAGCAGCCGGGTGCCCGGCGCCAGGCGCCCCGAGACGATGGCGTCGCGCAGCTCCGCCAGCACGGTGTCGCGCAACGAGCGGTGCTGCAGCCCGACCGGACCGTCGGCGTGGGTCAACTCGCAACCCCCTGTTCGGATCGTAGACAGTATCCATCTTGCCCGGATCTTGCCCCCACCCCCGCACGGGGCGACCACGAGGAGCGCACCAGGACGTGAGCGGCAGCGACGTCGTCATCATGGTCATCGCCACCGGCATCGGTGCCTGCGTGCAGGGCTCGATCGGCTTCGGGCTCGGGCTCGTCGCGGCGCCGGTGCTGGCCCTCGTCGACCCGTCGATGGTGCCGGGGCCCGTGCTGGCCGCCGGTGTCCCGCTGACCCTGGCGGTGCTCTTCCGCGAGCGCAAGGCGCTGGACGTGCGCGCCCTGCGATGGGCGCTGGGCGGCCGCATCGCCGGCACGGTGATGGCCGCCGCCACGCTCGCCGTCCTGCCCGAGCGGCCGCTGGGCATCCTCTTCGCCCTGCTGATCCTGGCCGCGGTCGTGCTGAGCGTCGCCGGCTGGTACGTCCGACCGCGGCCGCGCACCCTCGCGGCGGCCGGCGTGGCGTCGGGGTTCATGGGCACCGCCACCTCCATCGGCGGCCCGCCGATCGCGCTCCTCTTCCAGCGCAGCCGGGGCAGCGAGCTGCGGGCCACCGTCGGCGTCGTGCTCGCGTTCGGGGCGGCGCTCAGCCTCCTCAGCCTCGTCGCGGTCGGGCGCTTCGGGTGGGAGGAGCTGCGCCTCACCGTGCTCCTCGTGCCCGGCGTCGTGGTCGGCTACGCCGTGTCCGGACCGCTCAGCCGCGTCCTCGACCGGGGGTGGCTGCGGCCCGTCGTCCTGCTGTTCGCGGCCGCCTCGGCGATCGCCCTGCTCGTCGACCAGGTGGTGGGGTGAGGGCCCGCACCTCGCGGCCCCGGCGGCGTCACGGCCGCGTTCGGGCGCGCAGCGCCGCGACCTGTACGCTCCGTGCCAGCAGTCCCCCGTCCGGAGGCCCCCACCCATGACCGTCGGTGCCGAGCACCGCACGTTGCGTCAAGCGGTCGCTGCCGAGCTGCACGGGATGATCATGCGCGGCGAGCTGCAGCCGGGCGAGCGCCTGGTCGAGGACCGCCTCGCCGAGCAGCTCGGGGTGTCCCGCAACCCCGTGCGAGAGGCCATCCGCCTGCTGGAGTCGACCGGCCTCGTCGAGGTCGTGCCCCGCCGCGGCGCCTACGTCACCCGCCTCGACGTGGCGGACGTGCGCGAGCTGCTCGACCTGCGCGGCGTCGTCGAGGGCTACGCCGCCGCCCTGGCCGCCGAGCGCGCCACCGAGGCCGACCTCGCGGCGATCGACCGGTGGATCGCCGAGGGCGTCGCCGCCACCGAGGGCGGGGACAAGGTCCGCGCCGCCGAGTGCCACCGGGGCTTCCACATCGAGATCGAGCGGATCGCCGGCAACCGCTACCTCGACGAGGTCGTGCGGCCTCTCCGCAACCGCACCGAGATGGTGTTCTCGCTGCTGCTCGAGGAGCGGGGCACGTTCAGCTGGAACGAGCACCGGCGCATCCGGGAGGCCATCGCGGCCCGCGACCCGGACGCCGCGCGCCACGCGGTCCGCGAGCACCTGCGCCGCGTCCTCGAGCAGGTCGAGCGGCGGGCCGGCGAGCGCGAGCAGCCGCCCGGCTGACGGCACGGGCCCACGGCACGCCCCTCGCCGCGCCGCCGGGCACGGCGTGCCCGCGTGCGACAGCCGCCTCGGTCGCCGGGGCGGCGTTCTCGCGCGCGAACCCCTTGTCGGCCCTTCGGAGACTGTATACAGTCTACGTCGTGGCAGGGGCCACCGGGGGGAGCTGAGGACCTCGGCTGCCTGCCGAGGTGGAAAGGGGGAACCGCCGATGGAGCTCACGCTCGGGCACTGGGCGTACCTGGCCGGTGTGGTCGTGATCATCGGGACCATGGCCTGCCGGCGGAACGTCGTGGTGCCGGCCGTGGCCGCGACCTTCGTCGTGACGTGGGCCTACACGGGCAACGTCATCGACGGGCTGGGGTCGATGTTCAAGGCCTCGCTGGTCGCGGCCGGCGAGCTGTTCAACATCTTCCTGATCATCGCCCTCATCACGGCGATGCTCGGGGCGCTGCAGCGGCTGGGCAGCGACAAGCGGATGGTCCAGCCGTTCCGCAAGGTCATGACCGGCGGCAGCGTCGCCTTCTGGGTGCTGGCCGCGGTCACCTTCGTCATCTCGCTGTTCTTCTGGCCGACGCCGGCCGTGCCGCTCGTGGGCGCCATCCTGCTCCCGGCGGCCATCCGCGCCGGCCTGCCGCCGCTGCAGGCGGGCGTCGCCATCGCCGTCGCCGGGCAGGGCATGGCGCTCGCCGCGGACTACGTGATCCAGGTGGCGCCGGACATCTCGGCCACCTCCGCCGGCATCGAGACGGCGGACGTCGCCGACCGGGCGCTCGTGCTGTCGGTCGTCACCGGCGTCGTCGCCCTGGTGATCGCCTGGTCCATGGCCCGCCGGTCGATGCTGACGCCGAGCCCGTGGCTGCTGCAGGCCTGGGAGCAGGGTCACAGCCTGGACAAGGGCAGCGGCGAGGACGTCGACCCCGACCGGGACGGCACCTTCGACGACCAGGCGGCGCTCGCCCGGGCCGCCGGCGAGATCAGCCAGGACGGCACGACCCGGCCGGGCGCCCCGACGGGCGAGGGCGGCCACGACGGCGCGGCGGGGTCCGGCCCGGCCGTCGACCTCGGCGCCGACGGCGGGGCGGGTGGCGGCGGGGCGCCGCTGGAGGTCGCCGCGACCGCCGAGGCCGGTGGCGGCACGCTGGTGCAGGAGGCCGTCGCCACCGAGATCGAGGCGGCGCTCGAGGAGGACCTGGCGGCCGTCGTCGACGGCAAGCGGCTCGACGACCGCAAGGTGCGGATCAGCAAGGTCGTCGCCGCCGTCGTGCCGCTCGCGTTCCTCGCGGTGGTCGCCTACATGGTGGTGGCGAAGCTCTCCGACTCGGTCGACGACGTGACCGGCGGCGACGCCGCTGCGCTGGTCGGCGGGGTGGCCGCGCTGCTGCTGCTCGGCACCTCGCTGCTCGCCGAGGGGCGCCAAGCGCTGGAGGACGTGGCCGACCACGTGGTCGAGGGCTTCACCTTCGCCTTCCGGGCCATGGGCGTCGTGCTGCCCATCGCCGGGTTCTTCTTCATCGGCAACGCGGACTTCTCCGGCGGGATCATGGGCCTGGCCGAGGACGAGACGCCGCCGGCGCTGCTGTTCGACCTCGTCGAGCGGGCCTACGACGTGATCCCGTCGGTCGGCATCCTCACGGCGATCGGCGTCCTGGTGGTCGGGGCCGTCACCGGCCTGGACGGCTCCGGGTTCTCGGGCCTGCCGCTCACCGGCTCGCTGTCGGGCGCCTTCGGCCCCGAGGTCGGGCTCGACCCCGCGACGCTGGCCGCCATCGGCCAGATGGGCGCCATCTGGGTCGGCGGCGGGACGCTGGTGGCGTGGTCGTCGCTGGTGGCGGTCGCCGGGTTCGCCCGGGTGTCGGTGGTCGACCTCGTGCGGGCGTGCTTCGTCCCGGTGGTCAGCGGGCTCGTCGTCTCGACGATCGTGGGGGTGGTCGTCTTCGGCTGAGCGCGGGCGGGGCGCACCGCTCCGCCCGACCCGCACGGTCTCCCCGGTGCCGGCGGCTCGCCCGCCGGCACCGGCGCGCCCGGGGGGTGTCCGCTCGGGGTCTGCTGCCGCCGGCACCGGCGCGCCCGGGTGGGCGTCTGCCCGGGGTCTGCTGCCGCCGGCACCGGCGCGCCCGGCCCCGCCCCCCGTGGCGTCAGGCCCCCGCCGTGGCGGGCGTCCGGCGGGCGGCGAGGCCGGTCCGCAGCAGCCGGACGGCCATGAGCACGAGCAGCCCGCCGAACAGGGCGGCCGACAGCTCGGGGTCGAGCCCGATCGAGAGCTGGGAGGCGAGCGCGGCGGTGACGATGCCGGCGACGCCGACGACGAGCGCCGGGCGGAGGGCCGTGAGCCCGGTGCGGCGGTTGCGGATCGTGCCCATCACCGCCGTCGGGATGATGACGAGCAGCGAGGTGCCCTTGGCCACCGCCACCGGGAGCCCGAAGGCGATCGTCAGCAGCGGCACGATGATGATCCCGCCACCGACGCCCAGCAGGCCGGCGAGCACGCCCGAGGCCAGCCCGACCGCCACCAGCGCCACGGCGGCCAGCAGGGTGAGCGACCCGCGCCCGGTCCCGTCGCCCTCCTGGACGAACATGCGGGCCGCGGTGAGCAGCAACAGGACGGCGAAGGCCACCTGCAGCGTCGCCACCGGCACCCGCACGAGCAGGTGGGTGCCGGCGACGGCGCCGGCGAGCGCCCCGGCGGCGATGAGCGCGGCGGCCACCCAGTCCACCTCGCCCGCCACCGCGTAGCCCACCGCCCCGGACACCGAGATCGGCACGATCGCGCTGAGCGAGGTCCCCGTGGCCAGCTTGTGGGGGAAGGCCGCGACGAGGGCCAGCGCCGGGACGATGACGGTGCCGCCGCCGATGCCGAAGAGGCCGGACGTGAACCCGGCGATCACCCCGACGAGCACGACCCGCAGCCAGGGCAGGTCGCGGACGGGGTCGTCGGTGCCGGTGCCGGTGGACGTGGGCGAGGTCATGCAGACTGTATACAGTACGCGGCCCGGCCTGTCACACGGCCCACCGGGCCGCTGTCACGGCACGGCCGACCACTCTCACACGGGCACGGCAGCCCCGACCGTGCGGGGGTCGGCCGCCGCCACCCGGGGCTCCGGTCCGGCGGGCACGAGCGCCACCTGCTGGGCGCACCGGAGCCCCCACCGGCCGACGGGCGCGACCGCGCCGCCGGCGGCGGCGCGGAGGCGGCCGAGGTCGCCGTCGGTGAACCCCTCCTCGACGACCAGGCCGTCGTCCGCCGCCGACCACTCCCAGCGGGGTCGGGCCACGAGGTGGCCCGGGCGGTCCTCGCCACCGAGCAGGTCGGCGAGCAGCTGGAGGTTCCAGGTCAGCTGGTTGGCCCCGCCCGGTGTGCCGCCGACGACGCGGGGCCGCCCGCCGCCCGGCCCCGCCGCCCACAGGTGGAGGGTCGTCGCCGGCCGGCGGCCCGGCTCGGGGAAGTTCGGGTGCCCGGGCTCGGCGGTGAACCCCCGCCCGGCCCGGTTGGCGAGGATCAGGTCGTACTCGGGCACGACGAGGCCGCTGCCGAACTGGGGGTAGCTGTTCGAGTGCATGACCGCCACGACCGTGCCCTCGCCGTCGACGGCGGTGACGAGCGAGGTCCCCGCCGGGCCGGGGTCGGCCAGCGTCGCCCGCCGTCGAGCCGTCGCGGCGCGCAGCGCGTCGAGCAGCCGCCCGGGGTCGGACGGGCCGCCGGCGGTCACGAGGGCGTCGAGCAGCGCCGGCCCGTGCGTGGGCGCCGGGGTCGCCCGGACCCGCCACCCGGCCACCTCCACCACGACGGGTGACGCCCACGTCGCGGTCGCGAAGCGGCGCAGGTCGTCGGGCGCGAGCACCCCGCCGGCGGCCCGCACCCGGGCGACGACGGCGTCGCCCGCCGGGCCGTCCCACAGGCCGGCCCCCCGCGCGACCCACTCGTCCAGCAGGTCCGCCAGCCCGAGGAGGCGCACGACCGTGCCGGCGTCCAGCGGCCGCCCGCCGGGCATGTAGGCGCATCCGTCGGGCTGGTGCTCGGCGACGAGGTCGGCGGACTCCCGCCCCAGCCAGTCGCAGATCGACGACCACACGACGCCCTCCCGGGCGAGCCGGGCCGCGGGCGCGGCCAGGCGGGC
>DATGPY010000282.1:0-6516 GCA_035304465.1 Acidimicrobiales bacterium
CTCACCGACACCCTCGACGACGAGCAGCGCCGGGTCGTCGAGGGTTGGGTCGGCGACGGCGGGCGGCTGGTCGTCACCGACCCGGCCTCCGAGCTCGCCCCCCACGCGACCAGCCGCTTCACCACCCCGGGGACCCTGGGCCGGTGGGCCGGCGACTGCGACGTCGCGGCGCTCGCCGGCATCGACGTCGCGGCGGTCGCCCCGCGCAGCGGCGGAGTCCTGTTCGACCCGCCGGCGGACGCCGACACCTGCGTCCGCGACGGCCTCGGCCACGCCTACGTCGTGGCCCGCGAGCGCGGCGAGGGCACCGTCGTCTCGGTGGGCGGCTCGGGGATGTTCGTCAACGACGGCCTGGCCGACGGGGAGAACGCCCCCGTCGTCGCCGCCCTGGTGGCCCCGGCGCCGGGCACGCGGGTCGTGGTGCTGGAGCCGGGCCCGCTGGCCGGCGCGTCGGGCGGTGACCGGACGCTCGTCGACCTGATCCCCACGGGCGTCGGTGCCGCGCTCGCCCAGCTCGTCGTCGCCTTCGTCGTCTACGCGCTGTGGCGGGCCCGGCGGCTGGGCCGGCCGGTCGCCGAGCCGCGGCCAGTGGCGGTCGCCGGGTCCGAGCTCGTGGTGGCCGTGGGCAACCTGCTCGACCGCAGCCGGTCGACCGACCGGGCCGGCGAGGTGCTGCGCGCCGACCTGCGGCGCTTCCTGGCCGAGCACCTCGGCGTGCTCCCGTCGGCCCCGCCGTCCGTGCTCGCCCGGGTGGCCGCCGACCGCGCCGGGATCGACCACGACACCCTGCTGTGGGCGCTGTCGCCCGGCCCGGTGGCGGACGACGACGCGCTGGTGGCCCTGGCCCACACCGTCCACCGCATCCGCAAGGAGGTCCTCGAACATGTCTGACGCCGAGCCCGGCGCCCCGCTGTCGGCCGCCCCGTCGCCGGACCCGCGCGCCGCCATGCTCTCGGTCCGCGAGGAGGTGGCCAAGGTCGTCGTCGGCCAGGAGGGGACGCTGTCGGGTCTCGTCGCCGCGCTGCTGGCCCGGGGCCACGTGCTGCTGGAGGGCGTGCCCGGCGTCGCCAAGACGCTCGTCGTCAAGGCGTTCGCCGCCGCGCTCGACCTCGACGCCAAGCGGGTCCAGTTCACCCCCGACCTCATGCCCTCCGACGTGACCGGCCAGCTCGTGCTGGAGGGGGTCGAGGGGGGTGCGGCCGGCGGCCGGTTCCGGTTCCGGCCGGGCCCGGTGTTCACCAACGTGCTGCTCGCCGACGAGATCAACCGCACGCCGCCCAAGACGCAGGCGGCCCTGCTCGAGTCGATGGAGGAGCGCCAGGTGAGCGTCGAGGGCGTGGCGCACCCGCTGCCCGAGCCGTTCATGGTGGTGGCCACCCAGAACCCCATCGAGTACGAGGGCACCTACCCGCTGCCGGAGGCGCAGCTCGACCGGTTCCTGTTCAAGCTCACCGTCGGCTACCCGACCGCCGAGCAGGAGCAGGAGGTCCTGGCCCGCCACGACCGGGGCCTCGATCCCCACGACACGGCGGCCTCCGGCGTCCGGGCGGTCGCCTCGGCGGCCGACGTCGCCGCCGCCCGGGAGGCGATCTCCCGCGTGCGGGTCGACCCGGCGGTGCTCGGCTACATCGTCGCCCTGGCCCGGGCGACCCGGTCGGCGCCGGCGGTCACGCTCGGCGTGTCGCCCCGGGGCGCGGCGATGGTGCTGCACGCGGCCAAGGCGTGGGCCTGGCTGGCCGGCCGGCCCTTCGTCACCCCCGACGAGGTGAAGGCGATCTTCAAGCCGTCCGTGCGCCACCGCATCCAGCTGCGGCCCGAGATGGAGCTGGAGGGCACGACCGTCGACGGCGTGCTGGACGGGGTGCTGGCCTCGGTGCCGGTGCCCCGCTGACGATGCGGCCGGCGCGCACACTCCGGCGGGGGGTGGCCCCCACCCGGCGCCTGGCGGGCGTCGCCGTCCTGGCCGCGCTCGCGGTCGCGGTGGTGCCGGGGCCCGGGCTGGTCCGGCTGCTGGTGGTCGACGGCGTGCTGCTGGCGGTGGCGGCCCTCGACGTCCTGCTGGCGCCCTCGCCCGGGTCGCTGCCGGTGCGGCGCGACCTGCCGCCGGCGGTGACGCTGGGCGCCGAGGCGGAGGTGGGCTGGGCGGTGGCCAACCCGACGGGCCGCCGCCTGCGCGTCGCGGTGGCCGACGAGCTGGCGCCGTCGCTGCGGCCCGGCACCCGCCGGGTGGCCGCCGTCGTGCCGCCGGGCGCGACGCTGCGGGCGGCGACGACCATCCGGCCGGCCCGGCGGGGCCGGTTCACCCCGCGCCGGGTGGTCCTGCGGGTCGACGGCCCGCTCGGGCTCGCCGCCCGCCAGTCGGTGCTGGCCGTGCCCGGCGAGCTGCGGGTGCTGCCGTCGTTCCGGTCGCGGGACGAGGCGGAGCTGCGCATCCGCCGGGCCCGCATCCTCGAGGTCGGCCTGCGCTCCGCCGCCGGGCGGGGCGGCGGCACGGAGTTCGACCAGCTGCGGGAGTACTCCGTCGACGACGAGTTCCGGCGGGTGGACTGGGCGGCGACCGCGCGGGCCGGGCGGCCGATCGTCCGCACCTACCGGGCCGAGCGCAACCAGTCGGTCGTCGTGCTGCTGGACAACGGGCGGGTGATGGCCGGGCAGGTGGCGGGCGTGCCCCGGGTCGAGCACGCGGTCGACGCCGCCCTCATGCTCACCGCCGTGGCCACGGGGGTCGGCGACCGGTGCGGCCTGGTGGCCTTCGACCGCGAGGTCCGGGCGGCGGTGCCCCCGGCCGCCGGGCGGGGCCAGCTGGCGCGGGTGGTCGACGCCCTCTACGACCTGGAGCCGGCCCTGGTCGAGAGCGACTACGCCGGGGCCTTCGCCGACACCCTGGCCCGGTTCCGCCGCCGCACGATGCTCGTCGTGCTGACCGAGCTGGTGGGCCCGGCGGTGGAGGAGTGGCTGCTGCCGGCGCTGCCGCTCGTCGTGCGCCACCACGTGGTCGTGGTGGCGAGCGTCCAGGACCCGGACGTGGCCCGGTGGGCGCAGGACCCACCGGCCGACACAGCGGCCGTGTACCGCCAGGCCGGGGCGGTGGGCGCGCTGGCGGCGCGCCGGCGCACGATCGCCCGGCTGCGGGGGCTGGGCGCGACGGTGGTCGACGCCCGGCCGGGCGAGCTGGCCCCGGCGCTGGCCGACGCCTACCTGGCGGTCAAGGCGACGGGCCGCCTCTGAGCCGCCGGCTCGGGCCGTCCGCGCCCCGGCCCACCGGCTCAGCCGGCCCAGGCCCGCTCGCGGGCGGCGGCGAGCTCGTCCCAGCCGCGGTCCAGCTCGCCGAGCTCGCCGGTGACGCCCCGGGCGGTCGCCGCCCGCCCTTGCACGACGATCCAGGTGAGGAAGGCCAGCTCGGCGACGGCGCCGATCCCCACCCGCACGGCGGTGGAGCCGACGCGGCCGGTGACGAACCCCTCGATGAGGCCGGCCGCGGCGAAGGCCACGACCAGCCCCAGCGCGATGACGCCGGTGCGCCGGGCCTCGGCACCGAGCGCCTGGCCCCGGGTGCGGTCACCGGGGTCGATGACGGCCCAGCCGAGCCGGAGCCCGGCGGCGCCGGCAATGACGACGGCCGTCAGCTCGAGGAGGCCGTGGGGGAGGATCAGCCCGAAGAACCGGTCCAGCTCGCCGGCGTCGGCGAACAGCCCGCCGGCCGCCCCGATGTTGGCGCCGTTCAGCACGAGCAGGTAGGCGGTCGGGACGCACAGCAGGATGCCGGCGGCGAAGGCGGTGATCGCCACCTGGATGTTGTTGACGGTGACCTCGGTGGCGAACTGCGTCGCCGGCTCGGAGGAGTAGTAGGCCTCGAAGTCGCGCTCCAGGTAGGCGGCGCGGGCGGCCTCGGACCCGAGCGCGTCCAGCGCCTCGTCGCTGCCGGCGATCCAGGCGCCGAGCACGAGGGCCGGCACGAGCAGCAGGGCGGCGCTGGCGGCGACGAACCGGCCGCTCTGCCAGACGGCGGCGGGGAAGCGCCAGGCGAAGAACTCGCCCACGGCCCGGGCCGAGCGGCCCCGCGACCGGTAGATGACGCCGTTGGCCTGGCTGACGAGACGGGTGAGCCGCGCGGTGAGCGCCGGGTCGGCGTAGGCGGCGCGGGCGTGGGAGAGGTGGGAGGACACCCGCTGGTAGAGCTCGACGAGCTCGTCGATCTCGCCGGGGGCGAGGCGGCGCGGGTTGCGGCCGCGGCGTGACAGCTCCTCGAGGCGCTGCCAGGCCCCGGCGTTGCGGACGATGAAGCGGTCGATGTCCACCGGAGCGCGGACGCTAGCCGCGCCGCCGCACTAGCGTGCCCGCGGTGGACGCGTCCCCGGCGGCGCAGGCGATCGTCACGCCCGAGGCGGTGGTGCTCGACCTCGAGCGGGCGGGCTTGGCGTCGCGCACCATCGCCATCCTCATCGACGTGCTCGCCCTGGCCGCGGTCGTCGTCGCCCTGGCGCTGATCGCGGCCGTCACGGTCCTCGCCGTCGACACCGGCGCGGGGATCGCCGCGCTGGTCGCCCTCACCAGCCTGCTGACGGTCGTGGCCTGGTTCACCGGCTTCGAGACGTTGTGGCGGGGGCGCACGCCGGGCAAGGCGGCCATGGGCCTCCGGGTGGTGAGCGCCGACGGCACCGCCGTGCGGTTCCAGCAGGCGTTCCTGCGGGCCGCCGTCGGCCTGGTCGACTTCGTCCTCGTCCCGGTCGGCTGCGTGGCGATCGTCAGCGTCCTGGTGTCGAAGCGCGACCAGCGCCTGGGCGACATGGCCGCGGGGACGCTGGTGGTCCGCGAGCGGGCGGCGAGCGCGGCGGTGGCCCCGGCGTGGTTCCAGCCGCCGCCGGGGTGGGAGCGGTACGCGGCGTCGCTGGACGTCGGCGCGCTCGACGACCGCACCTACGAGCTCGTCCGCTCGTACCTGCTTCGGGTGCACGAGCTGGAGGGCAACGCCCGCGAGCACCTCGCCGTGCGGCTGGCCAACCCGGTGGCGACCCGCATCGGCCACGTCCCACCGCCCTACGTCCACCCGCACCTGTTCCTGCTGTGCGTGGCCGCCGAGTGGCAGCGCACGCGGGGCGGCGCGGTGCCGGGCCGGCTGCCGGCCTCGCCGCTGCCCCCGCCGCCGGTGCACCCGCCCGCCGCACCGCCTCCCCCTCCCCCTCCGCCCCCGCCGCCGCCTGCCGGGGGGCCGCCGCGGCCCGCACCGCCGCCGCCGGCGCCGCCCCCGCCGCCGCCTGCCGGGGGGCCGCCGCGGCCCGCACCGCCGCCGCCCGCCGGGTCCCCGCAGGGCGTCCGCTGAGGCGCCGGGCGGCCGGGCTGCGAGACTGGTACCCGTGCCCGACCAGCCCGTCTACCTCGACCACGCGGCCACGACGCCGCTGCGCCCGGCGGCGCGCGCCGCGATGCTGCCGTGGCTCGGCGAGCGGTTCGGCAACCCCTCGGGCGCCCACCGGGTGGCCCGGGCCGCCCGTCAGGCGATCGACGAGGCCCGCGACGTGGTGGCCGAGGTGGTCGGGTGCCGGCCCGGCGACGTCGTGTTCACCAGCGGCGGCACCGAGGCCGACAACCTGGCGGTCCTCGGCGGCCACGCGGCGCGGCCGGGGCCGGTGCTGTGCAGCGCGGTCGAGCACGAGGCGGTGCTCCGGCCGGTGCGCGCCGTCGGCGGCCGGACGGTGCCGGTCGACGGCCACGGCGTGGTCGACCTCGACGCCCTGGCGACGATGGTGCGGGCCGCGCCGCCGACCCTGGTGTCGGTCATGGTGGCCAACAACGAGACCGGGGCCCGGCAGCCGCTCGACGCCGTCGTCGAGGTGGTCCGCCGGTGGGCGCCGGAGGCGACCGTGCACGCGGACGCCGTGCAGGCGGCGGCCTGGGTGCCGCTGCCGGAGCTGCTCGCCGGCGTCGACATGGTGTCGCTCAGCTCGCACAAGGTCGGCGGCCCCCAGGGCGTGGGAGCGCTGGTCGTCCGGTCGGGCACGCCGCTGCGGCCCCGGGCGCTCGGCGGCGGCCAGGAGCGGGAGCTGCGCAGCGGGACGCACGACGTGGCGGGCATCGTCGGGTTCGCCGCCGCGCTGCAGGAGGTGCTGGGCACCCGCGACGCCACGGCGGCGCGGGTGCGGGGCCTGCGCGACCGCCTGGCCGACGGGCTGCTCGCCCGGATCCCCGGCGCGGTCGAGACCGGCCCGCCCCGCGCCGAGCGGCTGCCCGGGGCGCTGCACCTGTGCATCCCCGGGGTCGAGAGCGAGGCGCTGCTGTTCCTGCTCGACGAGGACGGCGTGTGCGCGTCCGCCGCCTCGGCCTGCGCCAGCGGGGCCCAGCAGGCCTCGCACGTGCTGGCGGCGATGGGTGTGCCGCCCGAGCTGGCCCGGGGGGCGCTGCGCCTGTCGCTCGGGTGGTCCAGCAGCGCGGCCGACGTCGACCGCGCGCTGGCGTCGGTCCCGGCGGCCGCCGCCCGGCTGCGGGAGGTGGCGGCGTGAAGGTGCTCGTCGCCATGTC
>DATGPY010000283.1:0-3779 GCA_035304465.1 Acidimicrobiales bacterium
TGGGCAGGGCCGGCCGGCCAGCGCCGGGCAGCCCCGCCGCCCGGACCGGGGGCCGGCGCAGGTGACGACGTCGAAGCCCGCCTCCCGGGCCTCCTCGGTGCCGTGCCAGCGCCCGCCCGGCGCCTCGACCAGCAGGCGCCCCCGACGCCGCAGGCCGCCCCCGGGGCCGCCGGACCACACCGGGGTGTCGCCGCGGGTGCCGATGACCAGCCGCAACGACATCCAGTCGCTGGTCGGCAGGTAGGCGTGTCCCCGGGACCGCAGCAGGGCCAGCATGGGCGCGTTGGTGGCGAGGACGTCGGCCCGCAGGTTCGGCACCCCCCGGGAGGCCGCCAGCTCCAGCAGGGCGTCCAGCAGGTAGGGGCCGAGCCATCCCCGCCGGTCGGCGGCCACGGCCATGCCGAGCTCGCCGTCTCCGCTCGGGAGCAGCTCGTAGCCGGCCTCGCCGACGATCCGCAGCTCCGGGCGGTCGGGCCGGGTGGTGTCGACCTCGACCGCCACCAGGCCCGCCCCACCCCGCGACCACACCGCCACCGCCCGCTCGAAGAAGGCCCGGTCCGGCCGGTAGGCGGAGAAGAAGCGCCGGTAGCGGTCCTCGTCCGACAGCCCGGCATACAGCTCGACCAGCCCGTCGACGTCACCCGGCGCCACCGGGCGCACCACGAGGGTCCGGCCGCCCCCCAGGTCGACCTCCCGGGTCCCGGGACGTTCCACGGCCCCAGCCTGCCCGGACGGCGGCCGCTCGGCCAGGGCCGGAGGTCCCCCGCCCAGCCCGCGTCCGGCCGGTGCGGCGGTCGCGCCGACCGGGCAGGATGGACGGCGGAGGCCGGCGAATGGCGCACGATCGGATCTGGGACGAGGCCCGGCGCGAGCTGGCCGGCCTGCCGGGCGGCCGGGGACTGAACATCGCCCACGAGGCGGTCGACCGCCACGCCGCCGGCCCTCGACGCGACCTCGTCGCGCTGCGGTGCCACCGCCGCGACGGCCGGGTCGAGACCCTCACGTACAGCGAGCTGGCGGAGGCCACGGACCGGTTCGCCAACGTGCTCGCCGGGCTCGGCGTCGGCCCCGGCGACCGGGTCGCCACCCTGCTCGGCCCCGGCGCCGAGCAGCACGTGGCCCTCCTCGGCACGCTCAAGGCGCGGGCCGTCGCCTGCCCGCTGTTCGCCTCCTTCGGCCCCGAGCCGGTGCGGGCGCGCGCGGCACGGGCCGCCGCGCGGGTGCTCGTCACCACGCCCGCCCTCCACCGGCGCAAGGTCGCGCCCGTGCGCCACCGCCTCCCCGGGCTGGCCCACGTCCTCCTCGCCGGCGGCGAGCCGGGCGCCACCGGGGCCGGCCGCCCCGACGCGGGCACGCTCGACCTGGCCTCACTGCTCGCCGCCACCCCCGCCGCGTGGACCGTCCCGGCCACCGACCCCGACGACGAGGCCCTCGTCCACTTCACCAGCGGCACGACCGGCACGCCCAAGGGGGCGGTGCACGTCCACGAGGCCGTCGTCGCCCACCACGCCACCGCCGCCCGGGCGCTGGGGCTCGGCCCCGACGACGTCTTCTGGTGCACCGCCGACCCCGGCTGGGTGACCGGCACCTCCTACGGCGTCGTCGCCCCCCTCACCCACGGCGCCACCAACGTCGTCGTCGAGGGACCGGCCGACCCGGCCCGGTGGTGCCGCACGCTCGCGTCCGCGGGGGTCACGGTCTGGTACACGTCGCCCACCGCGCTGCGCCTGCTCGCCCGGGCCGGTGACGACCTGCCGCGCGGCCACGACCTCGCCCGGCTGCGCCTCGTGGCGAGCGTCGGCGAGCCGCTCGACGCCGACCTCGCCGCCTGGGCCCGGCGCGCCCTCGGGGCCCCGGTCGTCGACACCTGGTGGCAGACCGAGACCGGCGGGATCATGGTGGCGACGCCCCTCGACGGCACAGCGCCTGCGGGGTCGCTCGGGCGACCCCTGCCCGGCGTGGAGGCCGCGGTCCTCGCTCTCGGCGACGGCGGGCGGGCGGACGTGCGCGACGGGCGGGTGCGGCCCGTCGAGTCGCCCGGCGCCGAGGGCGAGCTCGCGCTGCGGGCCGGCTGGCCGTCGATGTTCCGGGCCTACCTGGGCGACGAGGCCCGCTACGCAGCCTGCTTCGCCGGCGGCTGGTACCTGACCGGCGACCTCGTGCGCCGCGACGCCGCCGGCTGGCTGTGGTTCGTCGGCCGCGCCGACGACGTGATCAACACCGCCGGGCACCTCGTCGGGCCGGTCGAGGTCGAGGGCGTGCTCCACCGCCACCCGGCGGTCGCCGAGGCGGCCGCCTTCGGCGTGCCCGACCCGGTGGCGGGCGAGGCGGTGGCCGCCGCCGTCGTCCCCGTGCCGGGGGCCGAGCCCGGCGACGCCCTGCGGGCCGAGCTGCTGGCGCACGCCCGCCGGCACCTGGGGCCGGGTGTCGCGCCCCGCTCGGTCGACTTCGTGACCGAGCTGCCCCGGACCGAGAGCGGCAAGATCGTGCGGCGCGCCCTGCGCCGGGCGGCCGGGGCGCCGTCCCCGCCCCCCACGACCGGAGGAGCCGCCATGACCGCCGACCGCCGCGACCGTCCCGCCGCCGGCGGGGACGCCCGGTGAGCCCCACCGAGGCCCGGGCGCTGCTCGCCCGCCTTCTGGCGGCGATCGCCCCCGAGGTCGACCTCGACGCCCTCGACCCGGCGGTGCCGATCACCGACCAGGTCGAGCTCGACTCGATCGACGTCGTGCGGCTGGTCGAGGCCGTGCACGCCGAGACCGGCCTCGACATCCCCGAGCGGGACTACCCCGCGGTGGCCACCGTCGAGGGCTTCGTCGCCTACGTCACGGCCCGTGCGGGTCAGGCGCCCGACCCGTCGTAGCCCGGCTCCCGCAGGTAGAGGTAGACGAGGGTGCAGCCCTCGTCACCCGTCTCGAGGCCGTGCTCGATGCCGGCCGGGATGTGCACGTAGGTGCCGGGCCCGACCGTCTCGCCCAGCAGCCGGGCGCTGCCATCGACCATCCACATGTGGTGGTGGGACGCCCGGTGGGTGTGGCGCTCGAGCCGCGCTCCCGGCCGCAGGCGCATGAGGCCGGCGACGGACTTCCCCGACCGCCAGAACAGCTTGTACTCGACGCCCTCGTGCGGCTCGAGCGGGTGCCACGCCATGGCCTCGGCGGCCGCCGGGGTGACGAGGGTGGCCGCGACCCCGCTCTCGGGCCCGTCGATGGTGCTCATGGGCTCATCGTCGCGAAGGGTGGCGCCGACGACGAGGGCCGGAAGTCCCGGCGCGGCCGCGCGTCCGCCCCGGGGGCTCAACCGTCGTCGATGGCGAGCAGTTCGACGACCGGGCGGCCCTCCTCGTCGGACGCCTCGAGGTCGACCCGGGCGTGGATCGCCCAGTCCCGGTGCCCCTCGGGGTCGTCGAGCGCCTGGCGCACGAGCCAGCCGTCGGGCCGCTCCTCCAGCTGGAACAGCGCCGCGCTGCGGGCATCGGGCCCGATGCCGATGGCGTCGTGCTCCTCCCAGTAGGGCGCCATCGCCGCGGCGAGCCGCTCGGCGGTGTGCTCCCGCCCGGGCAGGCGGGCGGCCAGCTCGGCATAGGCCCGCCGGGACAGCAGCTCGACCCACCGGAACAGCTCGTTGCGGACCATGACCCGGAAGGCCCGGGGGTTGGCGGTGAGGGCGGTCGGGGCCGCCGGCTCGGCCGCCGCCCGCGCCGCCTCGTGGGCCGCGCTCGGGTCGGGCGACCGCAGCTGCTCCCACTCGTCCAGCAGGCTGGAGTCGACGCTGCGGAC
>DATGPY010000284.1:0-2249 GCA_035304465.1 Acidimicrobiales bacterium
TCACCTCCGTTGTGGCGGTCGAGGACGTGCACCCCCACCTGCGCCGGATCACCGTCGCCGGCGACGACCTCGCCGACTTCCGCCCCGTCGGGCCCGACACGTTCCTCTACCTGCTGCTGCCGCCCCCCGGCCGCCGCGAGCTGACCGTCGACCGGGACTTCACCTGGACCGGCTACGAGCAGATGCCGGTCGAGGAGCGGCCCGTCGGCGCCTACTACACGCTGCGCCGGTGGTACCCCGAGCGTCGGGCCATCGAGATGCTCTGCGTCGTGCACGGCGACACCGGGCCGGCGTCCGCGTGGGTGGCCCGGGCCCGGCCGGGCGACCCCGTCGCCCTGTGGGGGCCCCGCACCGCGTACGCCCCGCCGCCCGACACCGACTGGTACCTGCTCGTGGCCGACGAGACCGGGCTGCCGGCGGCCGCCGCCATCCTCGAGAGCCTGCCGGAGGGGACGATCGCCCGGGTGTTCGCCGAGGTCGCCTCCCCCGAGGAGCGCCAGCCGCTGCCCGAGGCGCCCTCGTTCTCGGTCACCTGGCTCCACCGGGACGGCGCCCCCGCGGGCACGACGACGCTGCTGCCCGACGCGGTGCGGGCCCTGCCGTGGCCCGGCGGCTCGCCGTACGTGTGGGGCGGCGCCGAGAGCCGGGCCATGGCCGCCGTGCGCCGCTACGTCCGCCACGAACGGGGCCTGCCCCGCGAGCGGGTGTCGCTGGTCGGCTACTGGCGCCACGCCGACCACGACGACCCCCACCTCGACGAGGACGACTGACCACCGTCCGGCGGCCGACCGCCCGGTGGCGGCGCGCCCGGCCTCAGCCCGGCGCCGTGTGGGCGCCGCGGCGGCGGAACCGGCGACCGGTCGGCCGCCCCACCGAGTCGGCGGCGTGCGCGCCCCGAGACCCGAGCGGCTCGGGTGCACCGGTCGTCGAGTCGACGGCGGTCTGGCGCTCCAGCTCGGCGTTGAGCTCGGCGCCGAAGATCACGGCGTAGGCCACCAGGAACAGCCACAGCATCACGACGACGATGGCGGCGAGGGCGCCGTAGGTCTCGTTGTAGCTGCCGAAGTTGGCTGTGTAGATCGAGAACCCGACCGACGCCACGACCGCGACGACGAGCGCCAGGACCGCGCCCGGTGACACCCACGACCAGCGGGCCGCCGTGCGGTCGGGGCCCCAGCGGTAGAGCGCGGCCAGGGCCAGCAGGCCGAGGACGGCGAGCACCGGCCAGCGGCCGATCTCGAGCGCCGTGCGCAGCACACCCTCGGCGCCCTCGCCGTCGAACGATCGGGGCAGGACGACGGCGGCGACGGCGACGCCGGCCAGCAGCACGGCGCCGAGGGTGAACGCCAGGGCCAGGCCCCGCAGCTTGAGGAACTTGCGCCCCTCCTCCTCGTCGTAGGCCAGGTTGACGGCCAGGACGAGGTTCTTCATCCCGCTGGACGCCGACCACAGGGCCACGACGACGCCGACGAGGACGCCGAGCTGGAGGCCGCTCGGCTCGCTCTCGACGATCGCGGAGAGCTGCGAGCTCACGAGGTCGCGTACCTCCTCGGGCGCCGCGGACAGCGAGTCGTCGATGCTGCGCTCGATGTCCTCCGGGTCGGCCACCAGGCCGTAGAGCGACACCAGCGCCACCAGCGACGGCACCAGCGCCAGCAGGGCGTAGAACGCCACCCCGGCGGCGAGCAGCGACACCCCGTCGGCCTTCGACTGCCTGACGGTCCGCACCGCCACGTCCTTCCACCCCCGGGGCGGCACCTCGCGGGGGCTGTGGGCGCCCCGCCCCCGGTCGGGACCCTCCTCGGCGAGGTCTGGCCGTGCAGCGCGCTCGTCCATGCCCCCAGCCGTACCCGCCGCGCTCGGTCCGCCAACCTCGCCCCGGCGCGGCAGGGGCCGGCCCCCGCAGGGGCCGGCCCCTGCCGGCGGGAGAGGTCCGGCGGGCGCACCCGCCGGGCCCGCGTCAGCTCAGCGGCGCAGTCGTCGCCTCGGCGACGTCGGTCTGCCCGTCGCCGGCCGAGCGCACGACCTCGGTGATGCCGCCGGTCGACCGCTTCGAGAAGGCGATCGCCGCCAGCAGCACGACGAGGGCCGCGGCTGCGATGGCGTAGGCGGCCGGCTTCGGCGTCGTGTCGAGGATGTTGTCGCCGATGTCCGACAGGCTGATGATCGCCGGCAGGATCAGCAGCGACACCAGGTTCATCACCTTGATGAGCGGGTTGAGCGCCGGGCCGGCGGTGTCCTTGAACGGG